>DBFCNY010000042.1:0-1909 GCA_048298285.1 Collinsella sp. | reverse complement strand
CGGTGGGCACGCCCGAGATCTACGAGGAGATCATCGCTTTCGCCCGCGAGCACGACCTGTTGATCGTTCACGACAACGCATACTCGGACATTGTGTTCGACGGCGAGCCGGGCGGCAGCTTCTTACAGTATCCCGGCGCGCTCGAGGTGGGCGTTGAGTTTTTCTCGCTCTCCAAGTCGTTTAACGTCACCGGTGCGCGCATCGGCTTTTTGGTCGGCCGAGAGGACGTGGTCTCTGCCTTTGCCAAGCTGCGCAGCCAGATCGACTTTGGTATGTTCTTCCCGATCCAGAAGGCCGCCATCGCGTGCCTTAATGGCCCGCGCGATGAGGTCGAGGCGCAGCGTCTGAAGTACCAGGAGCGCCACGATGCCCTGTGCGACGGTCTTGAGGGTCTGGGCTGGGAGCGCCCCAACGCGCATGGCTCTATGTTTGTGTGGGCCAAGCTTCCCGGTGGCCGCACCGATTCCATGGCGTTTTGCGAGGAGCTCATGGAGAAGGCCGGCGTTGTGGTGACGCCGGGCGCGAGCTTTGGTCCTTCGGGCGAGGGGCACGTGCGCATGGCACTGGTCCTGCCGCCCGATCAGATCGCTTTGGCTGTCGAGGCCATTCGTGAGGCGGGCCTGTATTAGAAGGCCATCTCGACTCGTCAATAGCTCGAAACCGATTTCGTGCAGTTATTTTACGAATCCTGCAAACAATTTCGGTAAACGGTCGATTTTTGGCTGCGAATAGGAGCATAATCAAAGTCCCGATTGGATGTATTGGGATTACGGCAAGCCGCTCGGGTCGTTCCCGGGCGGCTTGTTTGTGGAGTGAGATGGGAGTTTCTAATGGTTAACGAGAAGAAGGTCGCTATTGTCGGCTGCGGTTTCGTCGGTTCGTCTTCGGCGTTCGCGCTGATGCAGAGTGGTCTGTTCTCCGAGATGGTCCTCATCGACGTGGACAAGAACCGCGCCGAGGGTGAGGCCCTGGATATCGCGCACGGCATGACGTTTGCCGAGCCGATGAAGATCTATGCCGGCGATTATTCCGATGTCGCCGACGCCGCCATGATCGTCGTCACCGCTGGCGCTGCCCAGAAGCCCGGTGAGACCCGCCTGGACCTGGTCAACAAGAACGTCAATATCTTTAAGTCCATTATTCCCGAGATTAAGAAGTCCGGCTTTGACGGCATCCTGCTGATCGTCTCTAACCCGGTTGACGTTCTGACCTATGCCGCCATCAAGATGTCCGGCCTGCCCGAGGGCCATGTCATCGGCTCCGGCACCGTGCTCGACACCGGTCGTCTGCAGCAGATGCTCGGCGCCCACGTCGAGGTCGATCCGCGCGACGTTCAGGCCTACGTCATGGGCGAGCACGGCGACTCCGAGTTCGTCGCTTGGTCCAGCGCTCAGGTTGCCGGCGTGCCGCTGAGCACCTTCTGCGAGCTTCACGGCCATCTGGAGCATGAGGCTGCCGAGAAGCGTATCGCCGAGGACGTCAAGAACTCCGCCTACACCATCATCGAGAAGAAGCACGCAACCTACTATGGCGTTGCCATGGCCGTTAAGCGTATCTGCACCGCTGTTATGCGTGACGAGCAGACCGTTCTGCCCGTTTCCTCGCTCATGGTGGGCGAGTATGGCCTGTCCGATCTGGCCATCTCCATGCCGACCGTCGTCGGTCGCGACGGCGTCGTCTGCCGCGTCCCTGTGCCGCTGAACGAGTCCGAGCAGAGCGAGCTCACCGCTTCTGCCAAGGCCCTCAAGGACATCATCGACAGCGTCGATTTCTCCTGCTAAATCCGGCTCGTTTGCCAGCAAGCTACAATGAAGGCGTCCAGGCCCCACGGCCCGGGCGCCTTTTTGGTGCAAGGGGGTCAGGTTTGTTTGCACCAAATGGGGCGCGATTGGTGCAAACAAACCTGACC
>DBFCNY010000041.1:0-10459 GCA_048298285.1 Collinsella sp. | reverse complement strand
GCATGCCCCGCCTCTTACACCACATCTCTGCGCGCTACCCTATCTCACCCCCTATTTTCGGAAGTGCGGGGAAAATCGCGCGAAGCCCGACCAGACCACAGTTTTACCAGGAATTTATCAGGGGTTTTGTTGCCAAAAATCGGTTTGTGGTCGGCGGTATTCGATTTTTCACCGCACTTCCGAAAAACCGCCCGTGGGCGCTGTGCTCACGGGCGGCTTTTGCTAACGTTGCGCTACAAATGCGCTTGTTTTGTCCAATAGCTAGGCGCTACTTGACCTCGATGAGCTCGTACTCGCTCGTGCCCAGGCCGATCTTCTCGGCATGCGCGATGCACGCGCGCCAGTCGGTGTCGGGATGCGTGATGCAGAAGGGATCCTTGGCCTGCTCGCCCTCCAGATGCTCGTGGTTGTGCTCCATCTTGGCCGCGCTATCGGTGAGCTCGGTGTTGGGCAGCGGCTCGGACGCCATGACGGCATCGGCACAGGCCTGGTCGATGGCGACCGGGTCGAAGCTCGCGAACATGCCGATATCGTTGACGATAGGCGTGTCGTTTTCGGGATGGCAATCGCAGTTGGGGCTGATGTCCATGGCAAGCGAGATGTGGAAGCTCGGGCGGCCGTCGACGACAGCCTTCGTGTACTCGGCGATCTTGTAGTTGAGCACATCGGCCGCGGCGTCATAGCCGGGCTTGATGCAGTCCTGGTTGCATGCCGCAATGCAGCGTCCGCAGCCCACGCAGCGATCGTGGTCGATGGCAGCCACGTGCACCGTGCGGGTGTTGCCGTTGGCAAGCTCGCGCTCGCGGGTATCGTCAAACGAGATGGCGTTGTGCGCGCAGATCTTTTCGCAGGCACGGCAGCCAACGCAGTGCTCGGTCGCGACGTTCGGCTTGCCGGCGGCGTGCTGCTCCATCTTGCCGGCGCGGCTGCCGCCACCCATGCCCAGGTTCTTCATGGCACCGCCAAAGCCGGCCTGCTCATGGCCCTTAAAGTGGGTGAGGCTGATCACGATATCGGCGTCCATGAGAGCCTGACCGATCTTGGCCTCGCGCACGTACTCGCCGCCCTCGACCGGGACGAGCGCCTCGTCGGTGCCCTTGAGGCCGTCGGCAATAATGATCTGGCAGCCCGTGGCATACGGGGTAAAGCCGTTCTGATAGGCGGTATCGATGTGCTCGAGCGCGTTTTTGCGGCTACCGACATAGAGCGTATTGCAGTCGGTGAGGAAGGGCTTGCCGCCCAGCTCCTTGACGACATCCGCGACGGCGCGGGCGTAGTTGGGGCGCAAAAAGCTCAGGTTGCCCAGCTCGCCAAAGTGAATCTTGATGGCGACGAACTTGTTCTCAAAGTCGATCTGCTCAATACCGGCGCGGCGAATGAGGCGCTTGAGTTTGTCGAGCCGGCTCTCGCGAGCATGCGTGCGCAGGTTGGTAAAGTACACCTTAGCGGGTGCTGCGGGTGCAGTTGCGGTCATAGATCTATCCCCTCGGTCTATATGGCGTTACAGACATAAGAGGATGGTACCAGTTAAAGCAGAGTTAAAGTCAAGCGCGACACCTTGTCATTGGGGACGTTCTTAACGACTACTCTTGGACTTTGAGGGCTTCGGCCAGACTGACGCGCTTGATGGAGCGCGTGTGTAGCAGCGCCACGACCAGGTAGGTCGCAAAGCCAATGCCCACGCACGCCGCCATGGACCAAGCGGGCACGTAGATCTCGATATTGCCGTTATAGGCGAGCAGCATCGAACGGAAGATGGCCGTGAGCGAGCCAATAATGACCGGCAGGCTCAGCACGAGTGACGCCGCCACGCACAGCGTGATCGAGCGGATGTACAGATGCGAAATCTCGCCATCGCGATAGCCAAAGACTTTCATGTAGCTGATCGAACGGGCGCTGTGGTCGATCACAGCCTTGGTCAGCAGGTACATAAACAGCAAGAAGATGAACACCGCAAGCCCAACCATCATGCCGATCATTTTGCTCATCATGCCGATGAACTGGTCGCCCACGGCGCGCATGTCGTCGGGCGTGATGTCGCCGGCAAAGTAACGAGCATCGAAGTCGAGCTTCTCGTCGCTCACATAGCCGTTAAAGTAGGCGGCGTCGTTGTCGAACAGCTCGTTAAAGTCGTCGATGCTCATATAGATATTCATGTCCGACTTTGAGCCCCAGGCACAATCCTTGCCCGCGTACTCAAGAGAATAATGCTCGCCCTCGTACTTGTCGCTGAGCGTGACCTTCTGGCCCTCGCTCCAGCCAAACTTATCGAGCAGACCGCCGCCAAAGACGACGCGTCCGTCGCCGACGTTGAGGTCTTTCCAGTAGCGCGAATCGGGCGAGATGCCGTAGACGGAAATCGTCTCCTGCCCATTACCATCGCCGCGGTCGTATTGCAGCTGGTAAACGGCGTATTTCTCGGCCTGTGCGATTGCACCCGCGCCGTTATCGGTCGTGTTAACCGGGTGGATATCGTCGTTGTCAGTGTCGACCTTAGAGGCCTTGTCAATCAGGTCGATAGCCTCGTCGCGGTTGCAGCCGAGGGCATCGGCAAGGTCATCGAGGTGCGCGTAGAGCGCATCCTTCTTGTCCTGGACCTTGGCAAGCGCATCCTGCGCTGCGGTCAGGCTCTCGGCAGACGGAGATGCGGTCGCGGCATCGGTCGCCGCCTGCGCCGCATCGGCCGCGTCGTCAAGCTCGTCATCGGCATCCTGGGCGGCGGAAAGCAGCGCGCCGTCAACCGACTGCAAGCGCTCGAGTGCTGACCACTGCTCACGCTCCTCGGTAGTGCCCTCGAGCTCCAGCGGAGCCTTGAGCGTGTACTGGTGCTCGGCGACCAGGCTCGTCTCGAGGTTGTCCGCGTAGTGCGTCATCGTGGGCAGAATCGCCAGGCCAAAGAGCAGCAGCAGCGAGGCAAACGCAATGCCCACGAAGAGCGTGGCGAAGTTGCCCAGGTTGCGCAGGAAGATGCGCAGGCGGAACCGGGAAACAAAACCCATGCGCTCCGGCAGCTGCAAGCCGCGCTTGGTGCCCGATTTGCCGCTCGCCTCGTGACGAAGGAACTGCAACGGCGTCTTGCCCATTTTGCGAAGCAGACCCACCAGCGTGATGAGGATGAGCGCGACGGCGGGAACCACGGCGCACTTCACAAAGATCTCCCAGCTCCAGTACACCTGGAAGGGCGGCAGGCTGTACGAACCGTAATAGAGGCTGCGCATGGGCTCGGTAAAGAACGCGACGCCGAGCGCGGTGCCCAAAAGCGCCGCGAGCACGCCCACGATGGCGGGAAGCGCAAGGTAGTGCAGCACGATCTCGCGACGGCGATAGCCGCTGGCGAGCAGCGTGCCGATAATGGCACTCTCCTCCTCGATGGTGGCGTCGGTGAGCACCACAAAGACGAACGCCATGATCACGATGATAATGTCGAGCAGCGTCGTCCACATCATGGAGTCGCCGTCTACATCGTCGCGCGCATAGCCAATGCCCTGGTTGGAATCGGCATCGGTCAGGTCGTCCACGCGCGCATCGGCGTCCGTCAGCGCCTCGACCATATCCTGCTCGGCATCGATACGGTCCGCGGTGGAGAGGTCGCGGTCGTCAAAGGTAAAAGAATAGGTGTAGGCGGGCGCGCCGCCGGCGTCCTCGAGCGCGGCAAAGCCGGCGTCAGTCACTTCGGCCACGCCATAGGTGATGGTGTTGACCGTAAAGTCCGAGTTGTTGAGGAACAGTGCCTGGCTATCGGGCTGCGTCATAATGCCGCAGATGGTGTAGGTGCGACCCTCGAGCTCGACCTTATCGCCCACGGCAAGATCGTTGTTGGTGGCAAAGACGCGGTCGATGGCCACCTCGTCGTCCGCGCGGGGCTGCTTGCCTTCGCAGTAGGACGCGATATCGACCTTGGTACGGCGCGCGTAGGTGCGCAGGGTGCGCTTGGTGCCGTCGTCGCCGGACGCCTTTTTGATGATGGCATCGATGGAGTAGTTCTTGTAGAGCGTAACGCCCCCGACGCCCTTGGCCGCGTCCTCGGTGGCTTTGAGCTGGTCGTCAGTGGCTTCAAAGGAAGTGGTTACGCGACCGTCCTCGATCGTGTACGCATCGCGCATGTCATCGATGAGGCAGCCGATGGAGTGCGCGGCGAGCAAAAAGCCCGACGTGAGGGCGATGCTTCCGCACATAAGCAGAAAGATGCCCAGGTACTTGCCGGTACTGCGGCGCAGCTCGCGCGGGAGTCGTTTTGCGAGAGGTGACATGGCGCCGCCTACCAATCTAGCTCGGCGGCCACGACGGGCGACTCATTGAGCTCGTCCTCGACAATGCGCCCGTCGCGCAGGCGCAGCACGCGGTTGGCCATGCGGGCGATGGCGGCGTTGTGGGTGACGATGACGATGGTGCAGCCGTAGGTGCGGTTGACGTCCTCCATGAGCTGCAGGATCTCCTTGGACGTCTTGTAGTCGAGCGCGCCCGTGGGCTCGTCGCACAGCAGCAGGCCTGGGTTTTTGACGAGCGCGCGGCCGATGGCGCAGCGCTGCTGCTGGCCGCCCGAGACCTGGCGCGGGAACTTGTTGCGGTGCTCGTAAAGACCCAGCGAACGCAGCAGGTCGTCGACATTGAGCGGGTTTTTGGACAGGTGCGCCGTGACCTCGATGTTCTCCTTGATGGTGAGGTCGGGCACCAGGTTGTAGAACTGGAAGACAAAGCCCAGCTCACGGCGGCGATACTCGCCCAGGTCGGCAGGCTTGAGCACCGTGAGGTCGCAGCTGTCCACCATGATGGAGCCGCCGTCAGCATCCTCCAGGCCGCCGATCAGGTTGAGAAAGGTCGACTTGCCCGAGCCCGAGGGCCCCAGCATGACGCAGATCTCGCCGCGGTTGATGGACGCGTCGATGCCATCGAGTACCGTCAGGCGCGCATCACCGTCGCCGTAGTGCTTTTTGAGATCCTTAACCTGGACGTAGACTTCCTGCGTTGCCATGGTATCCCCCATTGTTAGCCTCGTACTACTTTATGAACGTAATAGTAAACCTTGGCGAACTATTTTGGGGCGAGGCCTAGGATTTATTTCAGACTAGGCGCGGGATTTGGCGCGGGCGAGGGCTAGGCCTGCGGCGGCGATGGCCACGGCAAAGAGTGCCGTGACGCCCAGGTCGCAGGCGATGTCGCCCAACATGGCAGACGTCAGGTCCGACGCGAGCGCCTTGCCGATCGCGTCGTTCACCCAATATGTCGGCACAAAGTGCGCCACGGTCTGCACGGCCGGGCCCATCAGCGACAGCGGCATCCAAGCGCCGCCCAAAAACGTCATGAGCATGCCGAGCAGGTTGCCCACGCCATTGAGCAGCTCCTCGCGCGCACCCAGGCTCGAAAGGGCAAAGCCAACGGCCAGCGGCGTGCACGCCAGGGCAAACGTCGCCGCCAGTGCCAGGCACACACGGCCCACGCCGACCTCGGCGACCGCGCCGGCAAAGCCCACGACGCCCATCATGCTCGACACAAACCAGATGCAGACGGTGAGCACGGCGGCGGCGGCAAACACGGCAAGCGAACGTTGGCGCTCGGAGATTGGGCCGGCATCCATACGACGCACGCGCTCGGGCTCGTTCATGCCCGAGAACACCAACCCCACCGATACGATGACCGACGAGATAATCGCGTACGCGCCAAAGTTGAAGTACGACTCGAGCGTGGCGGCAGCAGCCGAGTCGACCTTGACCCGCTCGATCTGGACCTCCGCGCGCTTTGCAGCGGCATGTTCGGCGGCCTTGGCAACGTCGCCGTTGGAGGCAGTGGGCTCAAGTGCGGCTGCAGCGCCCGCGAGCGAGATCCAGCGCGAAGCCTCGGCAGACGAAAGCGCCGCCGCCATGGTGCCGGCACCGTAGGTCACATCGAGCTTGGGCAGGGACTCCCCCGCGCGGGCAGCCGCGACCAGGTCGTCCTCGAACCCCTCCGGGATAAAGAACACGCAGTCGGCGCTGCCCTTGGCGCTGTTGCTCTTGGAGAGCGCGTCCGCAAGGTCGTACGTGTCATCGCCGACGCCCGTGACCAGGTCAAACCGCGAACCTAGGTGCTTGGTGAGCGCACGTGAAAGATCACTGCCATCGCGGTCGACCACGATCACGTTGGCGTCGTAGGGCTTGTACTCGGTGAGCTGCGACGAGTTCCAGCTCACCGATGCCGCGATGAATAGGCCCATCAGCGAAATGAACACCGTGTAGATGAGCAGGTAGAACGGGTGTGCCAGCGCCATGCGAAGCGCGGTCTTAAAGGTGCTCATAGCGGCTCCTTCCAAAGATCAGCGTGGCGGCGGCAACGAACAGCAGCGCCATAAGGACCAGCGCGCCGGCGCGAACGGCAAAGGGGCCCAGGTCCTCAAAGAAATACAGGCGGTTGAACATGTCGCAGATGAGCTTGACAGGGTTGAACCAGCACTCGGCCGGGCAGGCGCGGGCGACGTCGTCGGCAAGCGCCATCGCCGGCTCGCCGTAGAGGCCGGCGAACAGGGCGCACGTGGTAGCAAAGCCCGTGAGGATGCCCGACTTGGACGCCTTGCCGCCCTTAACGGGAAGCGTGCCCACAAAGAGCCCCAAGCCCGTGGCGGCAAGCGCAGAAGCGGCGCCGCCCACCAAACACAGTCCCTCGCGCCCGCCAAAGTCGACGCCCACGACCAGGCGCACGTAGCCGATCGCGATCGTCATCGAGGCGAAGGAGACCAGCCACGAGCCGACAAAAATGCCGGCCAGCGACACCGTCTTGGAAAGGCCGCCCACGCAGCGGCGTGCGCCAAGGCCCGACAGATTGGGCTGCAGATCGACGACGCTCAAGGCGGCAAACTCGGCAGACATCATCGCGACCAGGCCAAAAAGCGCGTAATAGTAGATGACCGTGCCATCGGGCGTGGTGCGTGTCAGGCTTACGCGGCGGGTGCCGCCCTCGAGCGACAGGGCGCGCGCAACCGCCGCCGGATCGGCGAGCGCCGCCGGGTTGTCTTGGGCAATCTGGGACATGAGCTCGGCATTTTGCGTATACGAGCTTGCCACCGTCTCAAGGATGCTGCGGTCGGTGAGCACCGTCGACGCACGCGAGCCGTCGTAACTCGATAGCAACGTGAGCTTGGGCGTGCCCGCAGCGTCGACCGTATAGATGCCCGCGACCTCGCCGGCCTTGAGTGCTTTGCGCGCGGCAGCCAAGTCTTCGTACTCGTGGATCTCGAGCAGCTGATCGTCGCCTTCCTTGGCAAGCGAAGCCGTCACGTCCTTAAAGGTCGAGGCGTCCCAGGCCTCATTCGCCACGACGGCCACCGGCACCGGGTCGACCGTGCCGTCAGAGCTCAGGTTCGCGAACATAAACATAAACATCGTTGAAAGCGCAATGGGAAAGACCGCGCCCCAGACCCACGTGCTCGGCCGGCGCAGTAGCGTCTTGAGCGTGGTGATGATGGTGTTGAACATGGCCGCCCCCTAGTCGCGCAGCTCGCGGCCGGTGATCTCGAGGAACACGTCGTTGAGGGTCGGCGGCTCGCTCCACACGCGGCCGAGCGCCACGTCGGCAGCGCGCAGCGTGTCGAGGATGTCCACCAGATTGTGCGGGCTCGCCTCGCAGGTGCAGACGAGTTCGCCGCCGGACAGCTCGACGCTGAGCACGTGCTCGAGGGCACGCAGGCGCTCGACCGTGGCGGCCTCGACGGTGCCGACCTCGACGGTCACGCGCTCGCCCATCTGGATCATGCGCTTGAGCTCGTCGTTGGTGCCCTGTGCCAGCACGCGCCCGCCGTCCATGATCATGATGCGGCTGCAAATCTGCTCGACTTCCTCCATGTAATGGCTGGTATACACCACCGTGGCACCCTCATCGCGCAGGCGACAGATGCCCTCCAGGATGGCGTTGCGGCTCTGCGGGTCGACCGCCACCGTGGGCTCGTCAAAGAAGATGAGCTCAGGCTTGTGCGCGATGCCGCAGGCGATGTTGAGGCGACGCGCCAGGCCGCCCGAGAGCTTGCCAGGGCGGAACTTAGCAAAGTCGCCCAGCCCGACAAAGTCGATCGCCTCGTCTACCAGCGCACGGCGGCGCTTGCGGTCGTTGACGTACAGGCTACAGAAATAGTCGATGTTCTCACGCACCGTGAGCTCGTCGAACACCGCAACTTGCTGTGGGACCACGCCGATGCGGCGCTTGAGGTCGTAGCGCGTGGGCGTCATGGGTTCACCGAACAGCTCGATGGTGCCTTTGTCGTAGGCGAGCAGCTGCAGAATGCAGTTGATGGACGTGGTCTTGCCCGAGCCGTTGGGGCCCAGCAGGCCAAAGATCTCGCCGGGGGCGATGCTCAGATTAAAGTGGTCGAGCGCGATAAGATCGTCGTAGCGCTTGACGAGATTTTCGACGTGGACGATGTCTGTCATGAGGCGGCCCTTCTGTTGCTTGCGGCCCGGTACGATTGCATCATCGCAGGAACCGCCGGCGCGCACCAGTGAGCTTTGTCACGAGTGCGGCGGGGGTGGGCGGGAGGAATGTCACGGTTGCGGCACCTGAGCAATCGTCGCGCGCGCCATCGCGTACAATACCCGTATGAACAGGCTATTCGACAAATCGATCGTGCTGGCGTGCTGTATCGCGGCCGCTCTGGGCCTTGCTGTGGACGCTCGTCTGGTTGCGGCGTTTTGCCTTGGCGTTATTGCCACCTCGCTGGCCGAGGTCGCACAGGGAAACCGCGCCCGCCGTGCGAGCGAGGCCGCGAGTTACGCTTACATCATTGTTGCCATCTTCGTGCCGCCGTTTGTGCCGTTTGCACCTCTCGCTCTCTATGACATCGCGCGATGCGTGCGCCGTGAACGCATCTGGCCCGCGCTGGCGATTGGCGCCGTGTTTGTCTGCGCGCTTGTCGCGGACCTTCGCGGCGGCGCGCTCACCACCCGAACGCTCCTGCTGACCGCCATCCTTTCGGTCGCCGCCACCTTGCTATCGCTACGCACCGCTCAGTTGGAGCGCGAACAGGAACGCGTGCGTCGCACCCGCGACAAGCTGCAAGAACGAGCCCTCGCGCTCGAGGCACGCAACCGCGACCTCGCCGACCGCCAGGACTACGAAGTCGAACTCGCGACGCTCGCCGAACGCGCCCGCATCGCGCGCGAGATCCACGATAACGTGGGCCACCAGCTCACGCGCGCTTCGCTTCAAACCGAAGCCCTGCGCGTGGTCCATGCCGACGAGCCCAGGGTTGCCGCCGATTTCGCCGACGTCAAACGCACGGTTGACGAGGCGCTCCAACTCGTGCGCGCCAGCGTCCACGCGCTCAACGACAACGCCGTCGGCCTTTCCGTGCAGCTCGAACGCATTGTTGAAGGCGCGCGCTCGGACGGCGGGCCGCAGATTGAGCTTGAAGTTTTGGCCGAGCATGCGCCCGCAAATGTCGCCAACTGCTTTGCAGCGGTCCTGCGCGAGGCGCTCTCCAACACCATGCGCCACGCTTGCGCCCATGCTGTCACCGTACGGTGCATGGAACATCCGTCGTTTTACCAGCTCATTGTTACCGACGATGGTATTGGCGAGGTTCGGGCGAGCACCCGCAACGCCACAGAAGGCATGGGGCTCGGCTCCATGCGTGAGCGCGTCGAGGCGCTTGGCGGAACCTTCACCGCCGGCCCACGCGCCGGTGCCCCCGGCTGGCGCGTGTTTGCCACCGTCCCAAAACAGCAAGGAGATGAGGCCCGATGAGGCTCATTGTTGTCGACGACGACCGCTTGGTGGTCGATTCGCTCAAGATTATCCTGGGTGCCCAGCCGCAGATCGAAGTCGTGGGCACCGGCGCCAACGGCAACGACGCGGTGGCACTCTACGCCGAGCACGCGCCCGATATCGCGCTGCTCGACATTCAGATGCCGGGGCGCGACGGCCTTTCGGCGGCGCGCGAAATCCTTGAGCACGACCCCGCGGCACGCGTGGTGTTTCTGACGACATTCTCGGATGACGAGTACATAGTGTCGGCGCTCAAATTGGGTGCCCGCGGCTATCTGATCAAAACCGATGTCGCCGCCATTCCGCCAGCGTTGGCGCAGGTCATGGATGGCAAACGCGTGCTCGAGGGCAAGGCGATCGAAGATGTCGACTTTGACGGGGCGGGAACTGAAACCGGCGCGTCCCGCCGGCCCGCAGCCTTTACCGGCCTGACCGACCGCGAATTCGAAGTTGCCGAGCTCATCGCCCGCGGCCTCGACAACAAGGAGATTGCGGCCACCGCCTATATGGGTGAAGGCACCGTACGCAACCACATCAGCTCAATCCTAGCCAAAATGGGCCTACGCAACCGCACCCAAATCGCCATCGCCTACCTGAGGGGATAGCCCAAAGAATCGGCGACTCAGTTGCGGTGAAACACGGACTGCTGTGCCCCCTAGGGCCGCCAAACAGTCCGTATTTCACCGCAACTTATAGAGCAGCCGCACAAAAGTGCCGCCACGGAGAAGGGAGA
>DBFCNY010000040.1:0-8325 GCA_048298285.1 Collinsella sp. | reverse complement strand
GGCGGGCAGTGACACGATCATGTACTTGGCACGGTCGGCCACCTCGGGGTCGATGCCCGCCACATAGGGCAAGTAATTGTGCTCGGCAACCAGCGGATAGTACTCGAGCTTGGCATCGGCGATCTTGGCGCCCGCCTCAAAGACCGGGTAGCACGGATCGGGAACCAAAATAGTGTCACCCGGATCGAGCAGAGCCAGGCCCAAATGGCCCACGCCCTCCTGCGTGCCGTTGCACGACTGCACCATGGACGGCGTAATGCCCGAAACGCCAAAGCGACGCTCATAGTAATCGCACACGGCTTGCTTGAGCTCGGGCAGATCGCGCAGGGCATACTTCCACATCTCTGGGTCCTGCGCGGCCTGGGTCAGCGCCTCGACCACGTGGTCGTACGGCTTAAAGTCGGGCGTGCCCACGCTCATGTTGTAAATGGTCTTGCCCTGGGCCTTAAGCGCAAGAAGCTTGTTGTTGAGCGAGGCAAAAACCTCCGCGCCAAAGCGGTCGAGACGCTGCGATGCCTGCATGGTGCCACCTTTCGATACAAAAAACGCGGCGCTCCGACAAGAGCGCCGCGCGATACGGGCCATCAGATTGCAAAAGTGTAACGCTTGCATCCCCTGTTTTGGTTCAATTTAGTCAACCTTAGCCAATCGGGGCGCGGCGTTAGTCAATCGGGCGCAGCGCGTCGATCTGTGCGAGCCACAGACGCGAACTGGCGTCGCTCGGCATGCGCCAATCGCCGCGCGGGCTGAGCGTGACCGAACCCACCTTGGGACCGTCGGGCAGAAAACTGCGTTTAAACTGCGGGGCGAAAAAGCGACGGTAGAACGTGCGCAGCCACGTGTGGATGGTGGCCTCGTCGTAGACACCCTCAAAGCTCTTGAGCGCCATGCGGTAGATCTTGCCCGGCTCAAAGCCAAAGCGCAGCAGGTAATAGAGGAAATAGTCGTGCAGCTCGTACGGACCCACCAGATCCTCGGTTTTCTGAGCGATCTCGCCATCGCCCGTCGGCGGCAAAAGCTCGGGCGACACCGGCGTGTCGAGAATATCGAGCAGCGTCTCGGCGATGCGCCCGCCAAAGACATCGGCCGCATAGCGCACCAGATGGCGCACGAGCGTCTTGGGTACGCTCGCGTTGACGGCGTACATGCTCATGTGGTCACCGTTGTAGGTGGCCCAACCAAGCGCCAACTCACTGAGGTCGCCCGTGCCGATGACAAAGCCGCCAGCCTGGTTGGCCAGGTCCATCAGAATCTGCGTACGCTCGCGGGCCTGGCTGTTCTCGTAGGTCACGTCCTGCACGGTCGGATCGTGCTCAATGTCCTTAAAATGCTGTTCCACGGCTGCATGGATCGAGACTTCGCGAAAGCTCACGCCTAGGTCGCGAGCGAGCGACTCGGCATTGGACTTAGTGCGATGCGTCGTGCCAAAGCCGGGCATGGACACGGCCGTGATACCGGTGCGCGGCAGGCCCAAGGCATCGAACGCACGCACGGTCACAAGTAGCGCCAGCGTGGAATCGAGACCGCCCGAAAGGCCGATGACGGCCGCCTTGGTGCCCGTATGGGCAAGGCGGGTCTTGAGGCCGGCGGTCTGCAGGTCGAGGATGGTCTCGCAACGCTCGGCCAGGTCGCCATGGTCAGCCGGAACAAAAGGCGCGCGCGGGAAGACGCGGTCGATGTCGCAGGCGTTGCGCAGGGCGGGCTCGTCGGCGAGCGCTCCCTCAAACGAGAATTCAACGGTCGTGGCCTCCGGCGCGTCGTCCGAACGCGTCCACGTCGTCGAGCGGCGACGTTCGGCAACCAGACGATCGAGGTCAACGTCGGCCACTGCCATATCGCAGGTGAGGAGCTTGGTCGCGGCGAGCTTGGAGCCATTTTCGTAGACCAGGTTCTCCCCTGCAAAGACCATATCGGTCGTGGACTCGCCCTCGCTCGCGTCCGCGTAGGCATAGGCGCAGTACAGACGCGCGCTCTGGTTGGAAATAAGGCTACGGCGGTAATCTGCCTTGCCGATGATCTCGTCCGAAGCCGACGGATTCAAGATCACCGTAGCGCCGGCAAGCGCCATCTCGGTCGAAGGAGGCGCCGGCACCCACAGGTCCTCGCAGATCTCGATGCCGAGCACCATGTCCTCGGCGCCCTCGTCACAGCAACGGTAGATAAGCCCCGAGCCAAGCGGCACCGGACCCTGGCCGGCAAATTCAATCCACATGGGATCGGCGGGCGCCGGAGCAAACCAGCGGCGCTCATAGAACTCGCCATAATTGGGCAGGTACTTCTTAGCAGTGAGGCCCAACAGCTCGCCCGCGCAGCACACGGCGGCGCAGTTGTAGATGTTCTCGGCCACCGCAACGGGAAGGCCGATGGTAAAGACAATCGACAGCTCACGGGTCTCATCGAGAATACGCACAAGCGCGGCCTCGCAAGCATGCAGCAGTGTGCGGTTATGGAACAGGTCGGCCGCGGTATAGCCGGTCAGGTTAAGCTCGGGCAGCACCAGCGCGCGAACGCCGCGCTCAGCAGCCTCGCGAACAGCCGTCAACGCCACCTCGGCATTGCCCTCGACATCGGCCACGCGAATCCGCGGCGAAGCCGCCGCCACACGCAAAAAGCCATCAGACTGAGAAAGGTGAAGATCCATGAAAACGCTCCCGTGCGTAGCCGCCGTTCTAAACAAATAGCGAATCCTATTGTAGTTCAATCACCATGCTCGACCGCATCCCACCGATTTGGTGAGCTATTGATAACTTGATGGTATCTGCCAAACGACATATGCGTTCCACATTGAATGGGTACCCTGATGGCTGCATGAAACGAAGCAGATTTACACCGGGAGGACCCCGTATGACTACCAAGTACACCGACGCGCCGCGCACGCGAGTCATGACTCCCGCCGCGCTCAACAACGGCGTTCACGAGAATCACTCCATCGGCCAGACCATGGCCATCGCGCCCAAAAAAGGCCTGTTCGATGATATTTCCATCCCCCAGATCATCGCCGGCGCCGCAGCTGCCGCCACAAGTGTCGCGCTTGCCTCCAAGATCGGCATTGCCGGCTCGGTGATTGGCGCCGCCGTGAGCTCAGTCATCACCGTCGTGTCCTCGCAGGTCTATCGCCACTTTATCTCCGCGAGCGCCGAGGCCATCAAAGGCACGCATGCCGCCGCCGACTACCCCGCCGGCGTCTACGAGCCCGTTGAGCCCAATGCCGACGAGCACCTCGGCGGAGCTGCGACCACGCAGGAGATGCGCCAGATTGCGGGACGCGCGACCACGGCCCGCGTCGCCCCCAACAGCCTGCGCGCCAAGGCCGCGGCAGAACGCAGCCAGACGCAAAAGAAGGTCATCATCTTCTCGGTCGCCATTGCGATCGTTGCGGTCATTGCCTGCGCCGGCGCCATTCTCATCACCACCGCAGGCGAGGGCTTAGGCACGCGCCCCGAGCCGATTCTGTCATCGCGCACGACCGAAAACGATGCAAACGGCAACGACCAATCGCAGGGCCAGCAGGCGCAGACAGGCGAAACGCAGAACAGTTCCACCTCTGCCGATTCGTCTTCGAGCACTCAAAACCAGTCGCAGGGTACCGATTCCTCTACGACCAACAGCGGCACGCAATCCGGTACGACTGACTCAAGCCAGACGGCCGATGGCTCACAGCCGAGCACGGGCGATCAGGCGAACGGCAACACATCGGGGACGGGCACGACCGACAGCAGCACCAGCAGCTCAAACGGCACCGCATCTGGCACAACGTCTGACAGCGCAAGCCAGGGCGCGGCATCGGGCAACTAGACGCTCCGCCCCACAGACAACCGACCTGCACAGCGGGCGCGAATCGGAAACGGTTCGCGCCCGTTTGCCTTGGGCGCCGCCGTGGCAGACCCCGGGCGATGGTAAGATGCTCTACGTGTGTAAAGAGGAGATTTGCCATGAGCAAGACAATAGTTAAGCCCGTGCTTTCGCCGGGCAACCACATCTATCTGTATCGCCTGCTGCGCGATGCAATTGGATGCGGCAAGCAAACGTTTATGACACAGGTCGAAGAAGCGCTCGCCGCCGGCGATATGGCCGCCTACGACCTAGGTTTTGAGTCCACGCGCGAATTGCTCGAGGAGCTCGACGACTGCATTAAGCTGACCGTCTTTAAGGGCGGCCGCCTGTATGCCACCGTCATCGCCAACGAGGCCTGGGACACTGCCCTTGCCAAGGGCGATGACAAGCCCAAGGCTGCCAAGGGCGCCAAGCAGTCCTACAAGAAGAAGAAACGCGGCGAGAAGGACCTGAAGGCCGTGCGTCCCAAGCACGTTAAGCGTCCCGAGCCCGTGGCCGAAGTCGCTCCGGAGCCCGAGCCCGAGACAGAGATCGAAGTCGCTATTGAGGTAGCAGCAGAAGCCGAAACCGAAATCGCCGCCACGACCGATCCCGAAGTCATGGCTGAGCAGGAAGCCACTGCGGAGCTCGACGAGGCTCCCAAGTCGACAACCGAAGAAGCCGCTGACCAACATGAGACGCCTGCGTTCCAAAACAGCGATGTCTTTGGCAACGAGGCCGAGGACGATCAGTCCGACGAGCCCGCCGATCAAGGCGCTACCGAGTTGGCGCCGAAGCCCGAGACGCCGCAGCCCGCCATCTCGCTCACGGTCGTCTATGACCCCGAGAACGCCAACGCCGGCATCACCACCATGGCATCCACGCCGGTCGAGACAAAGCCGTCTGTCGAGGCAGAGGACGCCCCGCAAACCGATGCCACAACCGAGGCTGAAGGCACATCCGTCTCCGTGGAACCGACAGATTCCACAGCTAAGCCGGAATCGGTGCCTGAGTCTGCACCCGTCATCGAGTCCGTGCCCACCGCTGCTTGCGACCAAATTCCCGCACTGGCACCGGCTCCGGTCCCCGCTGCAGTACCGGCCCCCGCACCTGCAGCGCCCGCCATCCCCGAGGACTTCCCCATCGATTTCGCAACCGAAGTCTTCTGCCCCGGCCCGCTTCTGCACCAGTTGTCGACCTATCTCCCCTACGGCGCCGACACGCTCGGCATCGTCGGCGAGTACTACTGGATCGCCCGCGAGCGCGGTACCATCGAGGCCGCGCGAAACCGCGCAGACTTCCCCCTGCGCTACACGCAGGCCGGCGAGCGCCGCGAGGTTACCGTGCGCATCCGCCGCAACACCACCGGTGGCCTCGGATCCACCTGGGCCATCGATAAAGTCGAAGAACCCGAGCAGTAACGACAAACGGCTCAAATCCAAATCAGGATTTGAGCCGTTTTTATTTGTTGATGTTGCGTAACCAACAGCGAGCGGGCCGCAAGTGCCCCAGGTTGCCGTGAAAGAGGAGCGACGCGTACTTCGGTACGCGAGCGACGGCCTGAACGGCAAGATGGGGTGCTTGCGACCCGCGCAGCGTCGAGCAGTTACGCGGTTTGGAAAACCGCGTAACGATCTAGTCGCGCGTGAGCTTACGGTGAATACGATGCGGCTGGGCTGCGTCCTCGCCCAGGCGCTCGATACGGTTGGCCTGATAGGCCTCAAAGTTGCCCTCAAACCAATACCAGTTGCCCGGGTTCTCGTCGGTGCCCTCCCACGCCAGAATGTGCGTGGCGACGCGGTCCAGGAACATACGGTCGTGGCTAATGACCACCGAGCAGCCCGGGAACTCGAGCAGCGCCGCCTCGAGCGAGGACAGCGTCTCGACGTCGAGGTCGTTCGTGGGCTCGTCGAGGAGCAGCAGGTTGCCGCCCTGCTTGAGCGTAAGCGCCAAGTTCAGACGATTGCGCTCGCCACCGGAGAGTACGCCAGCGCGCTTCTGCTGGTCCTGGCCCTTAAAGCCAAAGCTCGCCACATAAGCACGGCTCGGAACCTCGGTCTCGCCGACCATCATGTGGTCCAAGCCGTCCGAGACGACCTCCCACAGGTTCTTATCGGGGTCGATGCCGGAACGGTTCTGGTCGACATAGGAGATCTTGACGGTCTCGCCCACCTCGAGCTCGCCCGAAGTCAGCGGCTCCAAGCCCACAATCGTCTTGAACAGCGTGGTCTTACCGACACCGTTGGGGCCGATGACGCCCACGATGCCGTTGCGCGGCAGGGTGAACGATAGGTCATCGATGAGCACGCGACCGTCGAACTCCTTGTGCAGGTGATGGGCCTCGAGCACCTTGTTGCCCAGACGCGGTCCCACGGGGATGCGGATGTCGGTCCAGTCGAGCTTCTGGCTTGCGCGGGCCTCGGCCTCCATCTCCTCGTAGCGAGCCAGACGGGCCT
Organism: Collinsella sp.; assembly: GCA_048298285.1. GTDB lineage: Bacteria > Actinomycetota > Coriobacteriia > Coriobacteriales > Coriobacteriaceae > Collinsella. The sequence continues at coordinate 2,056 of DBFCNY010000040.1, read as the reverse complement.
TGTTCTTGGCCTGGCGAGCCTTGGGCGAGCTACGTACCCACTCGAGCTCGGCCTCCATGCGCTTGGCGAGCTTGGCATCGCGGTTACCCTGAGCCTCGATACGGGCGGCCTTGGTCTCCAGATACGTGGAGTAGTTGCCCTTGTAGGGATAAAGGTGACCGCGGTCGACCTCGCAGATCCACTCGGCAACGTTATCCAAGAAGTAGCGATCGTGCGTGACGGCAAGCACCGCGCCCTGATAGTTGTGCAGGAAGTGCTCGAGCCACAGGATCGACTCAGCGTCCAGGTGGTTCGTGGGCTCGTCGAGCAGCAGCAGGTCGGGAGCCTCGAGCAGCAGCTTGCACAGGGCCACGCGACGGCGCTCGCCGCCGGAAAGCACATTGACCGGCATGTCAGAATCGGGCAGCTGCAGGGCGTCCATGGCCTGGCCGAGCTTGGAATCGATATCCCAGCCGTCGGCGGCATCGATCTCGTCCTGGAGCTTGCCCATCTCGGCCATGAGGGCGTCCATGTCGCAATCCGGGTCGCACATCTCCTCGCCGATCTTATTGAAGCGATCGACCTTGGCGATCATGTCGCCAAACGCCATGCGCACGTTCTCGATAACGGTCTTGTCGTCGTCGAGCGGCGGCTCCTGCTGCAGGATGCCCACGGTGTAGCCGGGAGTGAGCCTGGCATCGCCGTTGGAGACCTCCTCGATACCGGCCATGATCTTGAGCAGGGTCGACTTGCCCATACCGTTGGGGCCCACGACGCCGATCTTGGCACCGGGATAGAAGCTCAGGGTCACGTCGTCAAGGATTACCTTATCGCCATGAGCCTTGCGAGCCTGATACATCTGGTAGATAAACTCCGCCATTTGCCTGTTTTATCCTTTCTACCTGCTGTTTCCCTATTCTTGTTTCGCTTTAGTGGAAACGAAATGAGGAAATCAGCTCTGAAACTTAACGAAAAAGGGGCATGGTTGCCCACAGCCCCTAATACTACCTGGGAAAAGTCCCCCGGAACATACTATGAACTGCGTACGCTAGTTTTCCGCAACCTTAACGAGCGGCTCGCTGCGATTTGCGCCACAGCAGATACGAGTAGACGTAGACGGCTCCGACCGAACCAAACGCCAGAACCGCAATCACCGCGGCGACGACTTCACTCGAAAGCACCGCACCTGCCACGCCCATCAAAATCAGGCCAACACCCAGCACCATAAAGCAGGCACCGCCAAAACGCTGCGTACGGCGCCAGTTCTCGGGATCGGCAAGCGCCCAGGGCGTCTTGATACCGAGCGTGTAGTTCTGCTTTACGCGCGGTAAGTAGTTGCCCATACCAATAAAGAGCAAGCCGATAGCGCCTGATACCAGCAAATTGACCGTTCCTACCACCGGCACGATGCCCCACACCGTTAGCTCCCCCAGCCAGCTTATGGCACACATGAGCAGCGTGAAGGCGATTACGAAGCCCTGATAGAACTTACCCGAGGTCCGATACGCCTCGCCCTTGGGGTCAATGCGTGGCACGACGTAGAACATCGCGAGAAGTGCCAGAGGCAACACGCCGAGCGCGGAGGCCATCCAGCTAGGGCCCCAACCGTCGACGGCGCCATTCGCGCCCCAGTGCGTGGGAATCTGCGCCGGCAGGCTCGGCATCACTATCAGATGCGCTGCGACATTGGCAACGCACAGAGCGACCAGTGCAATCCACACGCGCGACGATACCCCCGTGGCGTGAATGCCCTTGTTTTCGTTATTCATCCTTATCACCTTCAGTGTTTGTAAAGCCCATAAACCAGCCAATCAAGTCCTGCATGACGGTGGTATTTAAGCTGTAAACGATGTTTTGGCCATGGCGCTCATCGGTCACCAGCCCGGCGTTTTTAAGCGTTGCCAGATGATGGCTGAGCGACGGTTTGCTTATGTCGAAATGCTCGGCGAGCTCCCCCGCCGTGCAATTGCCCTCGCGCAGCAGTTCTAAAATGCGCCGCCGCGTTGGATCCGCCAGCGCCTTAAAACCTTCTCCCGGCATAGAACCTCCTCTCGCTATCTCTCGCGACGTGCACACT
>DBFCNY010000039.1:0-6261 GCA_048298285.1 Collinsella sp. | reverse complement strand
ACGAACTCCTTGGCCTCGGCAGGATCGGTGTAGGGGCTCTCGCCCTCAACCGCGGGACCGTCGTCCTCCTTGCCGCCAACCTTGCCGAGCTCGGCCTCGACGGGCACACCCATGGCGCGGCCAGCGTCGGCGACGGACTTGGTCAGGGCGATGTTGTCCTCGAAGGACTCGTGCGAACCGTCGATCATGACAGAGGTGTAGCCAGTGCGGAAAGCCTGCATGCAGCGGTCATAGCCATCGCCATGATCGAGGTGCAGGGCGACGGGCACGGAAGCGCGCTCGGCGGCAGCCTTGACCATGCCGTAGAAGTAGTCCAGACCAGCGGTCTTGATGGTGCCCGGGGTGGTCTGCATGATGACGGGGGACTTGGTCTCCTCGGCAGCGGCCAGAACGGCCATAACAAACTCGAGGTTCTCGACGTTGAACGCGCCGACGGCGTAGTGGCCGGCCTGAGCGTCCTTGAGCATCTTTTCGGTGGTAACAAGTGCCATGAGCGTTTGCTCCTCTCCCTCGCCCGCATCTGGACATCGGGCGTAGTTGTTCACAAGGCGTTTTACCTTGCGTTTTACTGCGCTCATTGTATGAAATTCAGCGGCTTTGCACGTGCGAGATATTGAGCCCATGCAGGTCAATACAGTCGTTTTTGAAAAGTAAACGGAAGGAATTTGAACCGAGCGGACATGTTCGATATTGAATTTTGAGCGTTCAGCGTCTTTCTTTTATAGAAAAGATAAGTAATCGAAAGGTATTTTCTTACTCAAAAAGAAAATGAACGAAAATAGAGTCAACACAATTCCTGCAAATTTGGCCGAGAATGGAGCAGCTATGGCCCACGCAACAACCCGAGCCTTCGCCGATGAGCGTCGTGCCGCCATCATGGAAATGCTTGAGCATAATGCCTCGGTGCAGGTAGCAGAAATCGCCCAGACCTTTGGCGTGTCCTCCGTTACCGCCCGCGCCGACCTGGACGCGCTCGCCGAAGCAGGCAAGCTGCGCCGCACGCATGGTGGCGCCGTATCGCTCCACAAGCGTCTGACTGTTTCCACGCAGGATCGCCGCATCAATGTCAACGTCGCCGCCAAGCAGGCCATCGCGCAAAGCGCCATCGAGCTCGTCAATGACGGCGACACGCTGCTCGTTGACTCGGGCACCACGGCGCTCGAGTTCGTCCGGCTCCTCGATCAGCGCGACGGTATCACCGTCATCACGGCCGACATTACCATTGCCGATTACATCGACGAGAGCATGCCCTCAGTCGATGTCGTCATGCTGGGCGGGGCGCTGCGCAAAGGCCATCGTTATTTGTACGGACCGCTCACTATGCAGGCGCTCCAAATGGTCCATGCCGATCTGGCCGTCATGTGCCCCGGCGCCTTTGTCCCCAGCTGCGGCTTTACGACCGACTTTCCCCAGATGGCCGAGACCAAAACGGCTATGATCACCGCGGCCCATCAAAGCGTCGCCCTCATGGACGCCAGCAAGGTTAACGGACGCGGCATGTACCGCTTTGCCGAGCTTGCCGATGTCGACTCCATCGTGATGGACCGTGACCCCGACCATGCCGTCGCCACCTCGATCGCCGAGGCCACTGACAGCTCACGTCCAGCCCTCGTCATCGCCGGCGCTTAAACAAAAACCACCACAAAGGTGCCTGTCCCCTTCGTGGTGGTTTGAGCGTTAAAAGCGATATATCGCTACTTGGACAGCTCGTCGGCGAGGGCCTCGATTTGGGCGCGCGAGGCGTCGTTGAGCGAGCCCAGCACAGTCACCTTGTTCTGCGTCAGGGTGATGTCCTTCATGCCCTCGAGCTCCTTGGTCATAACCTTGGCAGCTGCGGGCGCCCAGGAACCGGACTCGACAAGCGCCACGGTGCGGTTCTGGTAGGCATGCTCGGCGAGCGTGTGGATAAAGGTGCTCATGCACGGGAAGATCTCGCCCTGATAGGTAATGGAGGCGAGCACCAGACGGTCGTAGCGGAACGCATCCTCAACGGCCTCGGCCATGTCGTCGCGAGCCAGGTCAAAGACGGAGACCTTCTGGCCGCGAGCCTCGAGCGCAAATGCGAGCTCCTCGACGGCAGCCTTCAGATGGCCATACACGCTCGCATAGGCGATCGTGATGCCCTCGTCCTCGGGCTGATAGCTCGACCAGGTGTTATAGGTGTCGAGGTAGTAGCCCAGGTTCTCGGTCAGCACGGGGCCGTGGAGCGGGCAGATGATCTGGATGTCCAGGTCGGCGGCCTTCTTGAGGACGGCCTGCACGAACTTGCCAAACTTACCGACGATGCCAAAGTAGTAACGGCGTGCCTCGCAGGCCCAGCCTTCCGGGTCCTCGATGTCGTTGGCGCCGAACTTGCCAAAGCCGTCAGCGCTAAAGAGCACCTTATCGGTGGCCTCGTAGGAGAACAGTACCTCGGGCCAATGCACGTTGGGGGCGCCGACAAACGTCAGGCTGTGGCTGCCCAGGTCGAGCACGTCGCCCTCTTTGACGACCATCTTGCGCTCGGGGTAATCGGTGCCAAAGTAGTTGACCATCATGCGGAAGGCGCCCATGCTGGCCACTATCTGTGCCTGGGGGTAGCGCTCCATAAAGGCGGCGATGCCAGCAGAGTGATCGGGCTCCATGTGATGGATAACCAGGTAGTCGGGCGTACGTCCATCGAGCGCGGCCTCGAGGTTGCCGAGCCACTCGTCAACAAAACCACCATCGACCGAATCGGCGACAGCGATCTTTTCGCCCAAGATAACGTAGCTGTTGTATGCCATACCGTTCTCGGACACATCGTACTGGCCCTCGAACAGGTCAATGTCGTGATCGTCGACGCCAACGTAGCGGATATCCTTGGTGATCTCCATCAGGCAAAGCCTCCTAGATAGACAAAATAACCCGTCTATCATAGCACTCGGCGGCATTCCAACTGTTATCTGCCGGCATCCTTACCGATTGTTATTGAAATACGATAAATCGCCGTTTACCTGCGCAAACTATGAGCGTGGTATCGCCGTGCTATGTCGAATAATGAGCTGGCCGGGAATACGAATGGCAACGGTTTTGCCCGCCGTACCCGCCTCGGGAACCGCATGCTCGAATACCTCGCGTCCGCGCTGATGTAGATCGAATCGCACGGTCGTAAGCTCGTTGTGTGCCACAAAATCATCGAGCGAATCGTCGACGCCCACCACGCTCACGTCCTCGGGCACGCGCAGACCGCTATCGCGCAGCGCTGCAATCGCGCCATTTGCCATCTGGTCGTTTGCCGCATAAATCGCCGTCATGGCGCGATCGTGCTCGGCCAGGTACCTGCCGGCCTCGTAGCCGCTGTTGGCAGACCAGTCGCCCTCGAGCGGCTCTGCCGGCTCGATGTGTTTACGCTCGAGCGCATCCTGCCAACCGGCTCGACGAAATTGCTCGTCGACCGAGAACGACGGGCCGCCAATATAGCGAATCTGCTCGTGCCCCAGCTCAAACAGGTGATCCATAAGCAAGAGCGAGCAGCCGTAATGGTCGGAATCGACCGTAGTCACGCGCGGATGCGCGTACATGGTAACGATGACCGTTCCAATGCCCGGCAGTGGATCAAACGTCTCAAAATCGGGCGCCATGCGGCTCATGCCGATGATGATGCCGTCCACCGGCAATGCGGCCATACGACGCGTGGCCTCGGCAAGCGAGAATTCCTCGGTCTTGGACATCTCGACCAGCGTGATGGCGCAATTATGCTCGCGAGCAGCGCTGGCAATGCCGTCGATCATTGAGAGGTTGCCAAACTTGGTGACATCGTTGATGCATAGGCCGACCGAATGGTAACGGCCGTCGCGCAGCGAGCGACCGGCATAACTCGGACGAAAGCCGAGCTCTTGCATAGCGGCCTGCACGCGCTGGCGCGTCTGCTCGTTAACGTTGGGCAAGCCGTTGGCGACGCGCGAAACCGTCTGCTGCGAAACGCCAGCAGCGCGGGCGACGTCGGCCATGGAGACCGGACGCGTACCTGTATCGTTGGACGGGCGCCTTGCCACAAGATCACCTTCACCCTTGCGAGATCTGAATAGCGTGAATGCCGGCCCGGGCAGAAATACATCCCGCGCCGAGGCCCGCTATCGTCGGACGCATGTTAACGTACTCTACTTTTTCTATCTGCATCTCTTCTGCTTTATAAGTCCATACGGCAGTACCGTTCACGGCTGAATTTCTACCGATTACCAGATTCTCAAAAAGTGACAAGCGTTGTGTTATGAGTACGTTAACATAGCCCATAACGTGCGGCATCGTGAATGCTGAGTTCACGCCGCTTCAATTTGTTAACGTACTCATAACGACGCAAAACTTACCTGTTCGCGCCAAGGAAAGGACCCTCATGACCGCCCCCGACGAAAAGACGCTCGCCACCCTCACCAAGCTGTTTGAGGAGGAGTTTGGCCCCATCGGCGACCGCCAGGTGCTCTACGTGCACGCGCCCGGCCGTTCCGAGATCAGCGGCAACCACACCGACCACGAAGGCGGCCACGTTATCGCCGGCTCGCTCGATGTCGCCGTCGACGGTATCGCCGTGGCAACCGACACCAACAAGGTCCGCGTTGCCGACGAGGGCTACCCCACCTTTGAGATCACGCTCGACACGCTGGATGTTCAGGAGTCCGAGAAGGGCACGTCCGCGAGCCTCGTTCGCGGCATGGCCCACGAGATTGCAGCCCTGGGCGTTGAGCCCCACGGCTTTGACTTCGCCTTCACCTGCTCCGTTCCCTCGGGCGGTGGCCTTTCGAGCTCCGCTGCCGTCGAGGCCGCGTACGGTCGTGCCATGGAAACGCTCTGGGGCGCGCCCGCCATTGAGCCCGTAGCGCTTGCGCAGATGAGCCAGCGCACCGAGAACAACTACTACGGCAAGCCCTGCGGTCTGATGGACCAGGCCGCCGTGTGTCTGGGCGGTCTTGCCTACATGGACTTTGAGGATCAGGCTCAGCCTAAGACCCAAAAGCTCGAGCTCAACTTTGAGGATCACGGTTATGCGCTTGTGCTCGTTAAAGTGGGCACCGACCACGTGGCCGCCACCGACGACTACGCCGCCGTTCCGCGCGAGATGCAGGACGTCGCCGCCGAGTTTGGCAAGGCACGCCTGTGCGAGGTCGACGTTGCCGACTTTGACGCCAAGCTCCCCGAGCTGCGTGCCAAGCTGGGCGACCGTGCCTGCCTGCGCGCCGTTCACTACTGGTACGAGAACGGCCTGGTCGACAAGCGCTGGGCAGCTCTGAACGCCGGCGACATCGACCAGTTCCTGGTCCTGACGCGCGAGTCCGGCGCCAGCTCTGCCATGTACCTGCAGAATGTTGTTGCCAAGCTGGGTTCCGAGCAGCCTTCCATGTATGCCCTGGCGCTGGCCGAGCACGTGCTCGACGGCCGCGGCGCCGTCCGTATCCACGGTGGCGGCTTTGGTGGCACCATCCAGGCCTTCGTGCCGCTCGACCTGGTCGACACCTTCATTGCCAAGATGAACGGCTGGCTGGGCGAGGGCTCTGCACGCCACTACGCCATCTCTGACAAGGGGGCTTACGCGGCATGGCTGTAATGACTGACGTGCGCGAGGCCGCACAGAACCTGATCGAGTACGCCATCCACCGATCGATGATCGGCCAGGACGACCGCATCTGGGCATACAACACCATTTTGGAGTGCATCGGCGCTACGGGGCCCGCGCTCGATATGGCCTGGGCGCTCCAGGTTGAGAAACTCTCGCTCTTGCACCCCGATACCCTGCCCGACTTTGACCTGGAGGGCACGCTTGCCGTGCTTTCCGAGGCCGCCGTGGCCAACGGTGCTGCCGAGGACACGGCGTCGGGCCGCGACCGCATCGCCATGCGCATCATGGGCGGGCTCATGCCGAGGCCTTCGGTTGTAAACGAGGAGTTCAACGGACGTATGGGCGTCCACGAGCCCCGCGCCGCGACCGACTGGTTCTACGGCCTGTGCTGTGACGCCGGTTACGTGCGCCGCGCCGCCATCGCGCGCAACATCAAATGGAGCACTTCCACCAACTGGGGTGACCTGGAGATCACTATCAACCTGTCCAAGCCTGAGAAGGACCCGCGCGATATCGCCGCGGCAGGTGCAGCCAAGAACACGGGCGAGAATTATCCTGCCTGCCAGCTCTGCATCGAGAACGAGGGCTACCCCGGACGTTCCGCTGCAGCCGACGGCGGCGCTCACCCCGCTCGCCAGAACCTGCGCGTTATCCCAATCCAGCTTGACGGTGAGCGTTGGGGCTTCCAG
>DBFCNY010000038.1:0-7238 GCA_048298285.1 Collinsella sp. | reverse complement strand
CATGGGCTACGACGTCAAGATGATGGGCTGCGACGGCATGGACGGCATCCTGGGCGTTGAGGGCTTCGATACCTCTCTTGCCGAGGGCCTGCTGCTCATGACCCCGTTCTCCGCCGACGACGAGAAGAACGCCGACTTCGTCAACGCTTACAAGGATAAGTACGGCGATACCCCCGACCAGTTTGCCGCCGACGCCTACGACGGCGTGCACGCGGTGGCCGAGGCCCTCAAGGAGGCCGGTCTTGGTGTCGACGCCGACCCGACCGAGGCCGCCGAGAAGCTGTCTAAGGCTATGCTCAAGATTACCGTTGACGGTCTGACCGGCAAGCTCACCTGGAACGATAAGGGCCAGGTCCAGAAGGAGCCCACGGCTTACGTCATCACCGACGGCAAGTACGTACAGGCCTAATTGGCCGCCTTACATAGAGCGGTTTTGATCCCAAGCAGGGGAGGTTTTGGCCTTCCCTGCTTGCTTGGTATCTAGGGACGATGTAACGTCCCGTTTTCATACATCAACTGGAAACCTATTCGAAAGGGGGATGTGGAACATGACGGTCTTTATCCAATACCTGGTCAACGGCCTGTCCATGGGCAGCGTCTACGCCATCATCGCGTTGGGCTACACCATGGTCTACGGTATCGCCAAGATGCTCAACTTCGCTCACGGCGACGTCATCATGGTCGGTGCCTATGTCTCGTTCTGCGCCACGTCGTATCTCGGCCTCCCGGGCTGGGCATCTGTAGTTCTCTCTTGTGTGGTCTGCACGGTTCTCGGTGTTCTCATTGAGGGTCTGGCCTATAAGCCGCTGCGCCAAGCAGGCCCGCTGGCCGTTCTGATCACGGCCATCGGCGTGTCTTACTTCCTGCAGAACGCCGCGCAGCTTCTGTGGGGCGCCACGCCCAAGAACTTCACTTCGCTCGTCACCTTCCAGGTGCCGGAGTTCTTGGCCAAGTTCAACGTAAGCGCCGTCTCGCTCGTCACCATCGTCGCCTGCCTGGTTATCATGGCCGGCCTGATGTTCTTTACAGGTAAGACCAAGATGGGCAAGGCCATGCGCGCCGTGTCCGAGGACAAGGCCGCCGCTCAGCTCATGGGCATCAACGTCAACCGCACCATCTCGATGACGTTTGCCATCGGCTCGGCGCTTGCCGCCATCGCCGGCGTGCTCCTGTGCTCCTACTCGCCGGTGCTGCAGCCCACGACGGGTGCCATGCCTGGCATCAAGGCCTTCGACGCCGCCGTCTTCGGCGGCATCGGCTCCATCCCCGGTGCCTTTGTCGGTGGCATTCTCATCGGCATCATCGAGGCGATGGCGCAGGCTTACATTTCCACGAGCCTTGCCAACTCCATCGTCTTTGGTGTTTTGATCATCGTCCTGCTCGTCAAGCCTGCCGGCCTCTTGGGCAAGTACGTCCCCGAGAAGGTGTAGGTGAGCGTTATGAAGTTTCTTAAAGACAAGCAGACGCGTCACGACTTTGTCACGTACGCCATGTGCATCGTGGCCTTCGCCATCGTGTTCTTTATGCAGTCTAACCACATGATTCCGCGCATGATCGCCGGTCAGCTGGTTCCCATCACGGCCTATATCGTCATGGCCATTTCCCTCAACCTCGTCGTCGGCATCGCGGGCGACTTGTCGCTGGGCCACGCGGGCTTTATGAGCGTCGGTGCCTACACGGGCATCGTCACCGCCGTCGCGCTGGAGAGCGCCGTTCCGTCCGATCCGATGCGTCTGATCATCAGCATTGTGGTCGGCGCTATCGCCGCTGCCATCTTGGGCTTCTTGATTGGTATCCCGGTCCTGCGCCTGAGCGGCGACTATCTGGCCATCGTGACCCTGGCTTTTGGCGAGATCATCAAAGAGATCGTCACCTGCCTCATTGTGGGCGTCGACTCCCGCGGCCTGCACGTGATTTTTAACATCACGGGCAACTCTACGATCGACGACCTGCACCTGCTCGAGGACGGCACCGCCATCATCAAGGGCGCCCAGGGCGCCTCGGGCGTGTCGACGTACTCGACCTTCCTCGCCGGTGCCATCCTGGTCATGGTCGCACTCGTGATCGTGCTCAACCTGGTCCGCAGCCGTACCGGCCGTGCCATTATGGCCGTGCGCGATAACAAGATTGCAGCCGAGTCCGTAGGCATCTCCGTCACGGAGTACCGCATGATCGCCTTCGTGGTTTCCGCTGCCCTCGCCGGTGCTGCCGGAGCTCTCTTCGGCGGTAACTTCTCGCAGCTCTCCGCCACCAAGTTCGACTTCAACACGTCGATCCTCATCCTGGTGTTCGTGGTCCTGGGCGGCCTGGGCAACATGCGCGGTTCCGTCATCGCGGCGGCGTTGCTCACGGTGCTTCCCGAGCTGCTTCGTCAGTTCTCGGACTACCGCATGCTCATCTACGCCATCGTGCTGATCCTGGTCATGATTTTTACCAACAACCCGCAGCTCAAGGCGTTCTTCGGTCGCGTCAAGGACCGCTTTGCTTCCAAGAAGGAGGTGGCAGCCGATGCCCAGTAAATTTGAGTTCAAGAAGGGCAAGATGGTCCCGTATCCTTCTGGCGCCATCGTTCCCGATCGTGACCTGGGCGAGCGCCCTGCACTCGAGTGCATCCACCTGGGCATTGAGTTCGGTGGCCTTAAGGCAGTCGACGACTTTAGCCTGACTATCGGCAAGACCGAGATCGCCGGTCTGATCGGTCCCAACGGCGCCGGCAAGACCACGGTCTTCAACCTGCTCACCAAGGTGTACCAGCCCACGCATGGCACCATCCTGCTCGACGGCGAGGACACCTCGGGCAAGTCGGTCTACCAGGTCAACCGCATGGGTATTGCCCGTACCTTCCAGAACATTCGCCTATTCAACACCATGACGGTGGAGGATAACGTCAAGGTCGGCCTGCATAACCAGGAGCGTTACTCCGGCTTTGAGGGCGTGCTGCGCCTGCCGACGTATTGGAAGCACGAGAAGGCTGCTCACGAGCGCGCCATGGAGCTGCTGTCCATCTTTGATATGGAGCATCTGGCAAACGAGCAGGCCGGATCGCTGCCTTACGGCGCACAGCGTCGTCTGGAGATCGTCCGCGCGCTTGCCACCAACCCCAAGCTGCTGCTGCTCGATGAGCCTGCCGCCGGCATGAACCCGTCCGAGACCGCGGAGCTTATGGAGAACATCGTCAAGATTCGTGACACCTTCGGCATCGCCATCATGCTTATCGAGCATGATATGTCGCTCGTTATGAACATCTGCGAGGGCATCTGCGTGCTCAACTTTGGCAAGGTCATTGCCAAGGGTACGGCCGAGGAGATCCAGAACAACGACGCCGTTATCGAGGCATATCTGGGCAAGCAGGATAAGGGGGAGAACTAAATGGCAGAGCCGATGCTTTCCGTCTACAACATCAACGTCTGGTACGGCGCCATCCACGCCATCAAGGACATCTCCTTTAACGTCAACGAGGGCGAGATCGTGGCCTTGATTGGTGCCAACGGCGCCGGCAAGTCCACGACGCTTAAGACCGTCTCGGGCCTGCTGCGTTCCAAGACCGGCTCCATCAAGTTTATGGGCGAGGACATTACCCATACGCCTGCCGACAAGCTGGTGGGCAAGGGCCTGGCTCAGGTTCCCGAGGGCCGTCGCGCCTTTTTGCAGATGACGGTCGAGGAGAACCTGGAAATGGGTGCCTATACGCAGCCCAAGTCCACGGTGGCTCCGGGCCTCGAGCGCGTCTACGAGCAGTTCCCGCGCCTAAAGGAGCGCCGTCGCCAGGTCGCCGGCACCCTTTCGGGCGGCGAGCAGCAGATGCTCGTTATGGGCCGCGCCCTTATGAGCAACCCTAAGCTGCTCATGCTCGATGAGCCCTCCATGGGTCTGGCGCCGATTCTGATTGAGCAGATCTTCCAGATCGTCGAGGACCTGCACAAGGCCGGCACCACGGTGCTTCTGGTCGAGCAGAACGCGCAGATGGCACTTTCCATCGCTACACGCGGCTATGTACTCGAGACCGGCAAGATCACCATGACCGGCACCGGTCAAGAGCTGCTGCACGACGATAACGTCCGCAAGGCCTATCTGGGCGGTTAATCCATTCAACAAAGGGGGCGCTGACCAACCCGGTCAGCGCCCCCTTTTAAGTTGCGGTGAAATAGGGACTAAATGGGGGCGCTAGACGCCAAAACAGTCCCTATTCCACCGCAACTTCATGGGGATGTGTGACAATGCCCGTCGGAAAACATCTGCTGTCTTTGGGGGCCTATCTATGCTGTACGAGTTTTGTGCCGAGAACTTTGAGCGGGTGCCGGCGGCTATCGAGGCCGGTGCGGGGCGCATCGAGCTGTGCGATAACCTTGCCGTCGGTGGTACCACGCCCTCGGCCGGCGTTATCAGCGCTACGACCAACTATGCCCACGAACACGATGCACGGGTGATGTGCATGATCCGTCCGCGTGGCGGCGACTTTCACTACAACCAGGATGAGCTGCGCATGATGGAGATGGACCTGGGCCTTGCTGTGAGTGCCGGCGTTGACGGCCTGGTCTTTGGCTGCTGCAAGCCCTGTGCCGGCGGCTGGGCGCTCGACGAGCTCACCCTCGGCGCCTTCGTTATGGCTACGGGCTGCGCGACCGAGGAGTGCAAGCGCGAGCCCCTTGACATCACCTTCCACATGGCATTTGACCAGCTCTCGCCCGAGGCTCAGCTCGATGCGATTGATACACTTGCCGATTGCGGCGTTACGCGCATTCTGACGCACGGTGGTGCTGCCGGTACGTCGATCGAGGACAACTTCGAAAACCTGGCCCGCTTGATTGAGTACGCGGGCGATCGTTTGACCATCCTTCCAGGCGGCGGCATTACCACGGCAAATCGCGACGCGGTCGCGGCGGCGCTAGGCGTCTCCGAGCTCCATGGAACCAAGATCGTGCCGCTGGAGGCGTAGTCCGTGGCGCTGGTATTTGACGTTCAGCAGGCGAACGGCAAGCCCGACGATAACCGTCGCCCTGGCACCGCGTGCCCCTTTTGCGACACGGAGGGGCTCGCCAACATCATCCAGCGCGATGGTGACTGCATCTGGCTCGAGAATAAGTTCAAGACCTTGCGGGCCACCCGTCAGACCGTATTGATCGAGTCGGCCAATCACGACGCCGACCTGGTGACCTATGAACCGGATGAGCTGCATCATGTGATGCGGTTTGCCCTGGGCTGTTGGCAGCAGATGATCGATTCCCAACAGTACCGCAGTGTGCTCATGTACAAGAACAAAGGCCCGCTTTCGGGCGGCAGCCTCGTCCATCCACACATGCAGATTGTGGGCTTGGAACAGGAGGACGGCTATGCGGCGTTGACCTCAGCCAACTTTGAAGGCATCAATGTCTGGCAACAGGGGAGAATCTCGGTCAACATCTCAACCGAGCCAATCATGGGATTCTTCGAGGTCAACGTCTCGGCTCCGCAGGGAATCGCCGCCAGCGATGACACGAGAGACCAAGCCGAGACGGACCTCTTCGCCGATGCGATTCAGGTGGCCCTGCGCTATATCCTGAACGAGCACCATGGTGGTCGCGCAGAGTCGTACAACTTGTTTTTCTATCACTTGGGCGGTCGGACCATTGCCAAGGCGCTTCCACGTTGGGTGGTTTCGCCCTACTTTGTGGGCTATCGTTTGGCCCAGGTCAATGCCGAGACGACGCTCGATATCGATGCTGAGCGCCTGCGCGCACGCCTGGAGGCGCTTGCATAGCCAAGGGCTCGGCCTCGCGCCTGTGGCTGGCTATTTCGCCATTACGCTGCGGCCGGCTTCGACGCGCTTGCGCTGGGCGGCGCGCTCCTCGCCGGTCAGACGCTCAAAGAGATGCCCGATAAGCGAGGCGAGTACCTGCTGAAACAGCGTTCCGCACATGACGGGAAACACGACTTCGCCCGGAAAGTACTGCGTGGCGATGACGGCGCCCGAAGAGATGTTACGCATGCCGCAGGTAAAGCACATGGTGGTCGTCTCGCTATATGGCAGATGCAGCGTATGGGCGACCAGAAAACCGACGACAAAGCCACTGATGGCGAAGACCAAAATAAAGAGGGCGACTTCCAAGCGCACCGCGTTCATGTGCAGCACGTACTCGCTCATGGCGGTGGAGTTGGAGGCGATAACGCCCATCATCATGAATTTGCAGGCGGGCGAGAGCACGGGGGAGAGTTTTTCGTGCCCCCATCCGCGCGTGAGCTCGTTGATCACGATGCCGAGCACGGCGGGGATGGCGATCATAAAGGCCATGTCTTGCATCATGCTCGGCACATCGATCGAGACGGTGGCGCCCAGCAGGAGCTTGAGCGTGAGCGGAATCGTCATAGGGGAGATAACCGAGGACGTCAGGATGATGGTGAGCGCGAGCGGGCCGTTGCCGCCGAACATGCTAATCCACATAAAGGCAGTGACCGCCACGGGTACGCTGTACTCGAGCACGATGCCGCAGACAAGGTTGGGATTGGAGCCAAAGAATAACGATCCCATGGCATAGGCCGCGATGGGAATAAGCGCCGCCGAGACGAGCAGTGCCAAAATCAGGTGCAGGGGACGGCGGAACACCTCGGCTACCTGGTGGAAGGTGTTGCTGAGCGCACCCTGAAACGTCATAAAGGCGAAGAGGGCGGGAACAATGGGCTTGAGCACGCCAATCTGCTGGGGAAAGAGCACGCCGAGCGCCACGCAAATCGGAACGATGACCTGCATATGCCCCGCGAGGAACTTTCCCAGTCCAGTCCATTGCTTCATATGTCCCGTGACTCCCTTTATCCGCGAACTCGTTTGTATGGATATGCTAGACGCTCGTATGCGTCCGTGCGGCTGAAACGCTCGATTATTTCGAGGCTATTACCGGCATCGTTTACCGAAACCGCGGCGTGCTGCGGCGATTTGCGTCCGCGCCGCACGGTATAATAAATCCGTTCAACAGATCTGCCTGCCGAAGCGGGCATACACAGAGGACTCATCGCTATGAACCGTGAGAGGTATCGCGGCGACCTGCCCCTATCGGGGGTGGGCGCCTATGTCATCGCTTAAGACGACGCATCGCTGGGCGGTCGCTCAGCAAAACCCCGAGCTCGAAAAGGAGCTTTCGGCTGGTCTGGGCATTCCCGGGCTGGTGGCGCGCATTATGGTCGCGCACGGCATTGGCTCCATCAAAGAGGGCCAATTGTTTTTGACGCCTTCGCTCGATCGCGACTGGGCCGATCCACTCATTATC
>DBFCNY010000037.1:0-7626 GCA_048298285.1 Collinsella sp. | reverse complement strand
CGTGTTGCGAGCTTTGGACCGGGGCGATGCATCTGTATGTCGATTGCCATGGATACGATTCGCTCGAGCAGGTGCGGGAGCTATCACAGCGGTATGGGGTTCGGATTGTGGGGCTTTGTCCCGAACAGAACAACCCCAAGCCGTGGAATATCGCGGCGCGCGGGAATGAGGCGCGTGCCCGCACGCTCGCGTACTTTAAGAACGTTGTAGATATCGCGGCGGAACTTGGAGCCGAGCAGGTCATGGTCTCGAGCGGCTGGGCATTTTTGAACGAGCCGATCGAGGACGCGTGGGGTCGCAGCGCCTCGATGCTGCGTGCGATTGCCGAGCATGCGGGAGAGTGCGGCGTGCGACTGGTGCTCGAGGCCCTACAGCCGGTTGAGTCGATGATCGTGAACTCGGCGGCCGATACGAAGCGCATGATCGAGGCAGTTGATCATCCGGCACTTAAGGCATGTCTGGATTTGGGCGCTATGGCGGTGGTGGGGGATACCATCGACGATTATTTCGATCTGCTTGGCGATGATGTCGCCCACGTGCATTTTGTCGATGTTGCGGCAGATGGCACGACGCATCTTGCCTGGGGTGACGGCGACCGCGATATGCGCGCCGACCTGGATAGGCTGGTGGCGCGCGGCTATCGCGGAGTTGTTTCGGCCGAGACCTATGACTGGCGCTATTTTGCCGACCCCGCAGCTGCCGATGCGCAGGTAATGGCAGAGTATCGTCGTGCGATTGGCGTCTAGGTGGGGTTGGGTTGCGACAATCCGCTCCTATGTTTCCAAATGAATACGGTGTGAGCTGCGGACAAGGATTTTCCCAGCAAGCACTCTAGTATGCTAAAGTACCCAAAAGACCGGCGGAGCTATGCCGGTCGTTTGTTCTGTATGCAACACAGCATGAGGAGGCTCACCAGATGACGGCCACACCGTGGGGATTCCGGGACATATTGCCCGAGGAGGCTCAGGCGCGCGAGGAGATTGCGCTGACGGTGAAGGGCTGCTTTAGGGAGCATCATTATCTGCCGGTTGAGACGCCGCTGCTCGAGGACAAGGGTTCGCTCGAGGAAGGCGGCCGCATTGCGGACACGCCGTTTAAGCTCTTTGATGATGACGGTCGTCTGCTGGTGGTCCGTCCCGACAACACGCTGCCGATCGTGCGCTTGGTTTCGACCCGTATGCGCGCTGCCGACTTGCCTCTGCGCTTACGCTACGAGGCGCCGGTGGTTCGTGAGTGCCAGCGCAATGCCGGCGGCTCGCGCCAGTTTACACAGCTGGGCTTTGAGTTTATCGGTGCGGGCGATACCGCGGGCGATGTCGAGATTGTCTCGCTGGTGGCCGAGGCCGTGCGTAAGCTCGCACTGCCCGATGCGCGCATTATCGCAGGCAGCGTGCGTCCTTTTAAGGAATTGCTCGCGGTATGCGAGGATCGTGAGCTGGCTGCCGAGGCCCTGCGCTGCGTGCATGCCAACGACTTTGTGGGCCTCGATGCCCGCGTGGCTGCCAGCGCCGAGTCCGATGCCGTCAAGGCCGCCATTAGCGAGCTGCCGCGCCTGCACGGTGGTGCCGAGGTGCTCGACCGCGTGGATGCGCTGCTGGAGGCTGCCGGCATCGTCGCGCCGCTGACGCGCGAGCTGCGTGCCCTGGTCGAGGGCCTGGCTCCCGAGGACGCCCAGGTGCTGTCCTTCGACTTCTCCATCATGAATTCTTTTGATTACTACACGGGTCTGGTCTTTAAGGCCTATGCCGGCGGCCTGCCCGATCCGGTCGGTTCGGGCGGACGCTACGACTCCATCTTTACCGGTGCGTTTGGCGACGGTATCGAGGTGCCGGCGGCGGGCTTCGCCTTTTCGCTCGAGCGTCTGGAGGCCGTGCGCACCTCGGCCGAGGACGCCGCTTCCGATGGCGACCACGCCGTGGGCCGTGGCGCCGAGGGGCCGCTGCGTATCGCCGTGCCCAAGGGCTCGCTTAAGGCCGACACGCTCGACGTGCTCGAGACCGCGGGCCTGGACGTCTCCGAGCTGCGTGACCCCGGCCGTCACCTGATCGTGCGCGGCCGCGACACGCGTGTCGGCGAGGGCGCGGTCGGCGATATCGAGTTTGTCATCGTGCGCCCCAGCGACGCGCCTGCTTTTGTGGGCTGTGGCGGTGCCGATTGCGGCATCTGCGGTTGGGATTCGCTTATCGAGGCAGACCTCAACCTGCTGCAGCTGGTCGACCTGGGCTATGGCCTGTGCACCTTTATCGAGGCGGAGCCCGCATGGCGCGCCGGTCAGGCCGAGCGCAACTATGCTCGCCGCGGGTCGCTTCGCGTGGCAACCAAGTATCCGCGCATCGCGAGTGCCTGGTATGCCGAGCGAGGCGTGAACGCCGACATAGTTTCGCTGCACGGCAACATCGAGTTGGGCCCCATCGTCGGCATGACCGACCGCATCGTAGACATTACCGCCACGGGCGCTACCCTGCACGACAACGACCTGGTCATCACCGGGCGCATCATGGACTGCACGGCCCGCTTCTTTGTCAACCCGGGCGCTGCGCGTCTGGATCCGCGCGTGCGCAATCTGGCAGATCGCTTGGCGGCGGCCGTGAAGGACAAGCATTTTGAGCCCGTTGCGGGCTCGGCACAATAGCGCGAGCACGCACGGGCGTCCCAACGTCTGGGCTGCGGGCCGATTGGCGCCGCCGCCCGGCCTCTTGTTTTTCGAACACATCCTCGACCGATAGGGGATACCGATATGAAGACCATCAAGCTTGCTCCCGGTGAGCGCCTCGTTACCAACCAGCTCAACCGTAAGGGCGTGCTGCCGCAAAACATCGTCGACGCCGCCCGCGATATCGTGGCCAACGTGCGTGCCAACGGCGATGCCGCGGTGCGCGATTACTGTCAGCGTTTTGACGGTGTCGAGCTGCAGAGCTTCCGCTTGCCGCAAGAGCAGATCGATGCCGCGCTCGAAGGTCTTGATCCGGCCTTTGTCGCCGCGCTCGAGAAGGCCGCGCGTCAGATTCGCGAGTTCCACCAACGCGAGGTCGAGCAGAGCTGGTTTACCACGCGTGCGGACGGCACGATGCTCGGCGTTAAGGTGACCCCGCTCGCGGCGGCCGGCATCTATGTACCGGGCGGCCGCGCGCAATATCCCTCCACCGTGCTCATGAACGCCATTCCCGCCAAGGTCGCCGGCGTCAAGCGCGTGGTTATGGTGACCCCGCCGCAAAAGGATGGACTGATTAGCCCGTATACGCTCGCGGCCGCTAAACTCGGCGGCGTGGACGAGATCTATATGGTGGGCGGCGCCCAGGCCGTGGCCGCACTGGCGTACGGTACCGAGACTATTCCGCGTGTCGACAAGATTACCGGCCCGGGTAACGCCTTTGTCGCCGCTGCCAAACAGATTGTCTCGGGTGACGTGGGTATCGATATGGTCGCCGGTCCCTCCGAGGTCTGCGTGCTGGCCGACGCCACGGCCAAGCCCATGGTGGTCGCGGCCGACCTGATGGCCCAGGCCGAGCATGATCCGCTGGCGGCCTGCTATCTGGTGACCTGCGACGAGCAGTTTGCGCGTGAGGTCGAGGCGGGTATCGACATTCTGGTAGCGCAGTCGCCGCGTGCCGAGATCACGCATGCCTCGCTCGACAATGAGGGCACCATCGTGGTGGCAGCCGACATGGCTGCCGCCGTCGAGGCGGTGAACACCGTGGCGCCCGAGCACCTGGAGCTGCACTGCAAGGATGCGATGGGCCTGCTCGGCGGCATTCGCAACGCCGGCGCCATCTTTGTGGGCGCTTGGAGTTCCGAGCCGCTCGGCGATTACGTTGCCGGCCCCAACCACACGCTGCCGACCGGCGGCACCGCCATGTTCTCCAACCCGCTTTCGGTGGAGGAGTTCGTCAAGCGCTCGAGTGTCATTTGCTATACGCCCGAGGGCCTGCTCTCCGACGCTCCCGCTACGCAGCGTCTGGCCGAGGCCGAGGGCCTGTGGGCACACGCGCTTTCTGCCGCACTGCGCCGTCGCGTGTTGGAGCAGGGCGAGGATGCCGTGAGCGCC
Organism: Collinsella sp.; assembly: GCA_048298285.1. Taxonomy (GTDB): domain Bacteria; phylum Actinomycetota; class Coriobacteriia; order Coriobacteriales; family Coriobacteriaceae; genus Collinsella. Next base: position 3,581 of record DBFCNY010000037.1, on the reverse strand, counting down.
GAGTTGCTCGCCGCGGCCGACCTGACCAAGGTTGCCTGGCCGGGCGACGCCGTAGCGACGGTTGCCGAGGGCGTTGACCTGGCGGCTGTGAGCGCGGATGGCGTTGGCCCGACCGGCAAGGAGGCCTAATATGGCCGAGCTGACGCCCCGTATGAAGGAGCTCGTCCAGCCCTACTTGGCCGGCATTGAGCCCTACGACCCCAATTTTACGCCCACGCGCATCAACCTTTCGGCCAACGAGAACACCTATCCCGTGCCGGCTGGCGTGCGCGAGGCGGTCGACGCCGCCCTGGCTGCTACACCGCTCAACCGCTATCCCGATCCCATGTCCAACGATCTGCGCGACGAGCTTGCCGCTTGGCATGGTGTGGCGCGCGAGAATATTTGCGTGGGAAACGGCGGCGACGAGCTGCTCTATAACTACCTGCTGGCGTTTGGCGGCGCGGGACGGACCCTGCTCAACTGCCCGCCGTGCTTTAGCGAGTATGCGTTCTTTGCGTCTCTGTGCCAGACCGAGGTGCGCGACGTGTGGCGCGACCCGGCGACCTTTGAGCTCGACCAGGCGGCGGTGCTTGCGGCGGCTCCCGAGTGCAATCTGGCGATCGTGACCTCGCCCAATAATCCCACGGGTGACGTGGCACCGCTCGACTTTGTCGCGGCCCTGTGCGATGCGTGCCCCGGCATGGTCATGGTCGACGAGGCCTACGTTGAGTTTGCGGACGATTCGTTTGGCGCGGCTACCACGGCGCAGGGGCTTATCGCCGAGCATCCCAACCTGGTGATTCTGCATACGCTGTCCAAGGCGTTTGGCGCTGCCGGCACGCGTCTGGGCTATGTGATCGCGGCGCCCGAGGTCATCGATGTGTTTGCGGCGATTCGCCAAATCTACTCGGTTAACGTGCTGAGCCAGGCCGCCGCGCTTGCCTGCGTGCGTGCCCGCGATGCGTACGCGCCCGTAGTGGCACAGGTTGCATCCGAGCGCGAGCGCGAGCTGTGCGCCCTACGCGCAATGGCTGCCGAGGGTCTGCCCGTGGAGGCGTGGCCGAGCGCGGCGAACTTTGTGCTCGTGCGCACGCCGCATGCCACGCGCGTGCGCGAGCGTCTGCGCGACGAGTATTCGATTTTGGTGCGCGACTTTAGCTACGCGCCGGGGCTCGCGGACTGCCTACGCATTACCGTGGGTACCCCGCAGGAAAACGACGAGGTGCTGGCCGCGTTTGCCGCGCTGGTGAAGGAGGAGATGTAGATGGACCGCTATGCCGAGGTGACCCGCAAGACGGGCGAGACCGACATTGTCGTCAAGCTCGACCTGGACGGGAGCGGCGTGTGCGATATCTCGACCGGCGTGCCGTTTTTCGACCACATGCTCAACGCCTTTGGCCGCCATGGCCTGTTCGATTTGACGGTACACGCGGTGGGCGATGTTGAGGTCGATGCGCATCACACCGTCGAGGATACGGGTATCGTGCTGGGCGAGGCGTTTTGCCAAGCGCTGGGCGACAAGGCGGGCATTACGCGCTTTGCCGACGCGGCGATTGCCATGGACGAGACGCTCGTGATGGCCGCCGTGGATATCTCGGGCCGCGGGCAGGCCTATTGCGAGCTGCCCGTGCCGACCGAGCGCGTGGGCAGCTTCGATACCGAGCTGGCCGTCGAGTTCTTCTACGCCTTTGCGCGTGACGCCAAGCTCACGCTGCACGTGCGCGAGCTGGTGGGCGGCAACTCGCATCACATTATCGAGGCCGCCTTTAAGGCCGTGGGCCGCACGATGCGCCGCGCCTGCGAGCTTGATCCCCGCGTGCAGGGCATCCCCAGTACCAAGGGCTCACTGTAACCGTCACAAGAGTAAAACCACCACGAAGGTGCCTGTCCCCTTTGTGGTGGTTTTGGATGATGAGAAGTGGAGGGGTCGCGTGGGCGAACCGAAGATCGTGGTGGTCGACTACCACAAGGGCAACTTGTCGAGCGTCGTGCGCGGGCTTGCACGCGCCGGTGCCGCCGCCTGCACGTCGGACGATCCGGAGCAGATCCGCAACGCCGACGGCCTGGTCATTCCGGGCGTGGGCGCGTTCTATGACGCGATTGCCTTTATGCGCCAGAGCGGCGAGGCAGACGCGGTGCTCGATGCCGTCGCCGCCGGAACTCCGCTGCTCGGCGTCTGCCTGGGTCTTCAACTGTTTTTTGAGCGCGGTAATGAGGGCGTTCCTACGGGTGAGGCCGCGGATGGCAGCGCCCCCGAGCAGGCTGGCGGTCTCTGGGTCGATGGCCTGGGCATTATGCGCGGCTCGTGCACACGCTTGGAGTCGAGCCGCCTGAAGGTGCCGCACGTGGGCTGGGACCAGGTGCACATGACGCCCGCCGGCGCGGTCGATCCGCTGCTTGCTGGTTTTGCCGAGGGTGCCAACATGTACTTCACCCACAGCTACGCGGTAGCAGACGATGCCGATGCCGCCGATGTGCTGGCGCGCACGCACTATACGCGGAGCTTCCCGTGCATCGTGCGTCATGGCAACGTGTGGGGCTGCCAGTTCCATCCCGAGAAATCCTCCGCGCTGGGTCAGCGCATCCTTAAGAACTTCGTCAACATCGTCGAGGAGGCTGGCCGATGATCCTGTTTCCCGCAATCGATCTGATCGGCGGCAAGGTCGTGCGCCTGGAGCGTGGCGACCGCAGCCGCTGCAAGGTATATTCCGACGACCCCGTGGCCGTTGCTCGCTCGTTTGCCGAGCAGGGTGCGAGTTGGGTGCACGTCGTCGACCTGTCCGCCGCCTTTGGCGAGGACGAGGACACATGCGCTGCTAATTCGGTGGCGATTAAGGCCATCTGCGGCGTCGACGGTCTGTCCGTGGACGTGGGCGGCGGCGTCCGCTCGCTCGCGCGCATCGACGAGCTGGCCGGCTATGGTGCTCACCGTATTGCGCTGGGCACCGTGCTGGTGACCGAGCCGGGTTTTGCCGAAGTGGCAGCCCAAGGCTTTGGCGAGTTGCTGGTGGCAGACATCGCCGCGCGCGACGGTCAGGTCAAGGTGAATGGCTGGCGCGACGGCGCGGGTGTGGCGCTCGACGATGCCGTGGCGCAGCTTTCCGAGCTGGGTTTTAAGCATCTGGTGTATACCGACATTGCGCGCGATGGCATGCAGACGGGCATCGATGTGGCGGCGTATCGCCATGTGGTCGAGGTCGCGGGCTTTCCCGTCGTGGCATCGGGCGGCATCTCGACGCTCGACGACATTCGCGCGCTGGCCGCGGTGGGTGGGGGCGCGATTGAAGGTGCCATCACCGGTCGCGCGCTCTACGAGGGCAACTTTACGCTGGCCCAGGCGCTGGCCGCCGCTCGAGGGGAGGAATAGCCCATGCTTACCAAACGCGTGATTCCCTGCTTGGACGTCAAGGATGGCCGTGTGGTCAAAGGCGTCAACTTTGTGAGCTTGCGCGATGCGGGCGATCCGGTGGAGCTGGCGCGCGCCTACGACCGCGAGGGTGCGGACGAGGTCGTATTTTTGGACATTACAGCGACGAGCGACAACCGCGCGACGACCATCGAGATGGCGGCGCACGCGGCCGAGGAGCTCGCCATTCCCT
>DBFCNY010000036.1:0-2717 GCA_048298285.1 Collinsella sp. | reverse complement strand
GAGGTATGCTGACCAGCATGTGGACGTGGTCGGGCATCAGGTGCCCCTCGATTATCTCCACCCCCTTGTACCTGCACAGGTTGCGGAATATCTCGCCCAGCGAATCCCTGTATTGGCTGTATATCAGTTTGCGCCTATACTTCGGTGTGAACACGATGTGGTACTTGCACATCCACTTCGTGTGCGACAGGCTGTGTGCCTTGTTTGCCAAAACGGCCGCCTTTCCGGGCTGATACGACTTGAACACCCGTATCGTATCCCGACTGGCGGCGTTTTGACGCAAGGGCGGAGCCTTCGACGCGCACCCGCATAGCGGGTGGTTTTTTGCCCGCCGCGCTTCGCGCGCCGTGCAGGCTCACGAGCCTGAATCATGAACCACCCCTCAAAGGGGTGGTTTGCTCTGGGCCTATAAGGCCGAGGGGGGCCGGCAGCGTCTAAAGGCGCTGCCTCTCACTTCGTTCAAGCCGTACCGCCCTTGTCTCTCGCGGGCCGCACAAAGCGGCCCTCGTACTACCGGGCAGCCCCTAAAGGGGCTCCCCTACTTCCTCTTGAACGGGTCCTCGTACTCCTTGACGCTCAACTTGTCCAGCGCGATGTCGTGGGCCTCCTGCTCCCTGATGTACTTCGCTATCGTCGCCTCGTTCAGGCCGACGGTCGACACGTAGTAGCCCTCGGACCAGAAGTGCCTGTTGCCGAACTTGTACTTGAGGTTGGCGTGCTTGTCGAACATCATGAGCGCGCTCTTGCCCTTGAGGTAGCCCATGAAGCTGGACACGCTGATCTTGGGAGGTATGCTGACCAGCATGTGGACGTGGTCGGGCATCAGGTGCCCCTCGATGATCTCTATCCCCTTGTACTGGCAGAGCTTCCTGAAGATCTCCCCAAGGTCGGACCTTATTTGGTTGTAGATGACTTTGCGCCTATACTTCGGCGTGAACACGACGTGGTACTTGCACATCCACTTCGTGTGCGACAGGCTGTAGGCCTTCTGGGCCATACGCCACCACCGCCCTCTCGACTCGGATTCCTTGCGGCCTGAACAATCGCAAGTGTCCGGCGAGGGGGCGGCTTTGTAAAGCCGTTTGGCCCCACCCGCATAGCGGGTGGTTTCTGATGCGGCGCGCTGCGCGCCCCGCACAGGCTAAAGCCCGTAACAAGAAAAGCCGCCGTTAAAGAACGGCGGCTTTTACTCTCGAAAAGTTAATAGCGGCTAGAGCGTCTTGATGTACTCCCCCAGCTCTTCCTCCCAGTCGGGCATGTGGAAGCCGGCAGCCTCGAGCTTGGACAGGTCGAGCGCGGAGTGGACCGGGCGCGGGGCGACGGGGCCGGCGGCATTCGCGTAGTAGTCGGCGGTGCTGACCGGGACCACTTTCTCCCCGTTGCCGTTGGCTGCCTCGAAGACGGCGCGGGCGATGTCGGCCCAGGACCTCACGGCGCCGGAGCCGGTGCAGTTATAGGTGCCGTAGGGGGCGTGCGTCCCCAGCACGTGGAAGATGGCCTCGGCCATGTCGCGCGTGAAGGTCAGGCGGCCCAGCTGGTCGTCCACGACGGTGACCTGCTCGAGCCCGTCCTCCGGGTCGGCGACGCGGTCGGAGAGCGCCTTCATGGTCTTGACGAAGTTGTGCCCCTCGCCGATGACCCAGGAGCTGCGCATGATGTAGTGGCGCGGGCAGCCGGCCACGGCGATGTCGCCGGCGGCCTTGGTCTGGCCGTAGACGGACAGCGGGGAGAAGGGCTCCTCCTCGTCGTGCACCTCGGCGGTGCCGTCGAAGACGTAGTCGGAGGACACGTGGACCAGGGTGATCCCGTGCTCGGCGCAGGTGCGGGCGAGCAGGGCCGGGCCGGTCGCGTTGGCCTTCCAGGCAGTGGCGCGGCCCTCGGGGGTCTCCGCCCTGTCCACAGCCGTGTAGGCGCCGCAGTTGATCACGGTGCCGTAGAGCGACCAGTCGTATTTCGAGTAGGCGTACGGGTCGGACATGTCGAAGGTGTCGATGTCGCAGAAGTCGAAGTCCTTGGCGACGCCGCGCTCCTCGGCGAGCGCGCGGACCGCGCGGCCCAGCTGGCCGTTGCAGCCGGTGACGAGGGTGCGCTTCGGCGCCATGGGGACGACATCCCTGAGCATCGGGTGGTTGAGGTCGGCCTCGGAGACGGTGGCCTCGTCGAGGGGGCTCGGCCACTCGATGGCGAGCTCGGGGTCGGCGAGGTTCACGAAGGTGTAGGTCCTCTTCAGCTCCAGCGACCAGTGGGCGTCCACCAGGTAGGTGTAGGCGGTGCCGTCCTCCAAGGCTTGGAAGGAGTTGCCAACGCCGCGCGGGACGTAGATGGCCTTGCTCGGGTCAAGCGTGCAGGTGTAGACCTTGCCGTAGGTGGCGCTGCCCTCGCGCAGGTCCACCCAGGCGCCGAAGACCGAGCCGCGGGCGACGGAGATGAACTTGTCCCAGGGCTCGGCGTGGATGCCGCGGGTGACGCCGCGGCTGTCGTTGTAGGAGATGTTGTTCTGGACGACGCGGAGGTCCGGGATGCCCAGGGCGGTCATCTTGGCGCGCTGCCAGTTCTCCTTGAACCAGCCGCGCGAGTCGCCGTGGACGGCGAGGTCGACGACCTTCAGGCCCTCGATGCCGGTCTCGGTGACGGAGAGGTCCTTCTCGAATGCGATGTCTGCCATGTGGGAAAAGCTCCTATCGAAGAGGTTGTATAACCGGGGGCGCCCGCGCGGG
>DBFCNY010000035.1:0-3093 GCA_048298285.1 Collinsella sp. | reverse complement strand
ACCTAATATCAAGAACAATTATCCACGGGTCATTAGCAGAGCCATTGTAGAGGAAGATCGAAAACTGAGAGAAAACTGGGCATCGTCTCAAGCCGCCGCAGAGGAACAACACGAAGCATGGCTTGCTGCTAGAAATGGGACGCAAGGATCTGAATAGCAACAGTCAATCAAGCGTGTGCTTCATTCCATTGCATCAAGCACGCGGGAAGAGAGCGAGTTTCATCAAATGGTCTACGAATCATGTTATTGGAAAGATGACTTAAGGTCATACGCAAAAGAGTTAAGTGACTTTTCCACATGCACTACTCTGGAAGACGAGCACCGTGATTGTCGACTGGAAAAGGCTCTTCTGTTGTCCGCCTTTACCGTTCGCTTGCTCTTGGATGCAAACAAGCTAAGCGACGGTTTTGATTCATGTAATCTAAAAGTCGACTTTTTTTCTGCAAAGAAGGACGCTCAGAAAAATATTTCACCCTTGGATAAACGCTTTATCGACGAACGATACTTCGACTTAGCTAGCCCCGCGTCCTCGTCCATTTCTTTACGGCAGCTCACGAACCAGCTCATTCATTCCGCAGTTGTTGTGGCGTTTTCATACGATAATGCAAATCGTATGCTCGGCTTTTTTGTTGTATCCGATAACGACTATGAAAATCGCTTGTGTTATTGCAGCATTAAGGAGTGGATAAGCATGGTGGAAGCCGTAGCAGATGATGATGTTATCTATGCCCTGATACATAAGGATCCGAAGACGGGGAAATGCATAACCGTAAAGCTTGCCGCAAGCGATTTATTAGATATAGATGCCACTCTGAGCCGTCTTAAATCCAAAGGTCTTAGCCCGGAAATCCTTGATGCCATTCGCAAAAAACTAACGCGCATGGCTACGGAGGAATCTGCTCGCCCTAACAACGCTGCCAACCTAAACGATACGACTCCAGAAAGCCACGACGCGTAAGGCGGCTCAACTTGCTATCTGGCTCAACATCTAATAACGCCGGCCTGTGGACCAGACGCGTTAGAATTGCCTTCCGTGCAATCGTTAAGTAAAATTAAGACATGATTACTCTTGTCGACATATCCGCTGCTGTTTCTCGCGTACTGTCTCGTTATGACGTCCGCGAAGCCTATCTGTTCGGCTCTTTTGCCCGCGGCGAGCAGACACCAGATAGCGATATCGACCTGCGTCTTGTTTGCGGAGATAGCATGACGTTTGGCACGCTATACGAACTGTCCCTTGAACTCGAAGAGGAACTTGGGCGAGAGGTTGAGATTGTGACTAACCCGCCTGAGCACATGCGTCCGGCTTTCCGCAAAAACATTGAACAGGATGAGGTGCGTCTTTATGAAGCGGCGTAAGCGAGACGCTGAGCTCATCGATGCCATTCTGTCTGACTGCGAGACGCTGACTAAACGTATCGACCATTTTGGCTCCACGGAGAGTTCCTTTGTTTGCGATAGGAGCGAGGAAGGCGAACTTGCCTACGACGCGATCATGAGCCCCGTTTACAGAATCGCTGAGGATGCGCTCCATCTTTCTGATGAGGTCCAATCGGCTTTCCCGGAGTATCCCTGGAATGATATTAGGGGTTTTCGCAACTTCGTAGCGCACGGTTATCGAGAGGTTGATCGGTCCCTTGCTTGGAAAGTAATCGTCGATGATATTCCCGAGCTAGAGAAAGCTTTGCGAATCTTTAAGGAGCGTCAGAGCTAATGCGTCGTTGGTTGGCGCTGTACCCTTGGTAGCCTGCGACCCCATGCCGGGCTCGGCCCCTCCTTTCACCGACTGGCAAAACGATTTACGCCTAATTTCCGGGTTCGTTTACAGGTAATTCGTTTGCCACTCGCCCGATCTCGCTAGACTAATAAGTGCTGCTACCAGGGCATTTTCTGGTGCACATTCTATTGGCTCCTGCGAAGATCGGAGCGGGTATGTTTGCTGCCGAGTCCTACACCAGCCGTCATTACATTGCGATTGTTGCCATGGCCTGCCTATGCGTTTTGCTGGGCGGGCCTTCTTATGCCGCGGGTGCGGAGAGCCTCATCATCGCGGACGCGACGTACTACGAGCCGGGCGTGTCGGGCCCCGGCTGGGCCTGGACCGATGCCGACCACCTTGAGCTTAACGGCTACGCGGGCGAGGCCATCGGCGCCGAAGGCGACCTGGTGCTGACGCTTGCCGGGCAAAACTCCGTGACGGAGTCACATGCGCCCGATGCGGACATCACGCTGTGCGGCATGGAGGTGTGGGGCAACCTGACGCTTCGCGGTACCGGGACCCTAGCGGCGACGGGCTCGCAGTGCGGGATCCACGTTTCGCGGGCGCTCGTGGTGGACGGCTGCACCGTCGATGCCCGGGCGGACGGGGCCGATATTACGGACAAGGCGGTCGCCGGCGTGATCGTCGGCGACATGGCCGTGCGCGGCGGCGGGCGCGTCGTTGCCGCGGGCGCAGGGTCCGGAGCGGGCGTGCGCGCCTACGGCATGTACCTGCAGGACGCGGGCCTTGGCGCTGGCGCGGCCGGCTGTCGGCTTTCCGTCGACGCCTCTTGGCTTGATGCGGCCGGTGCCGATGGCGGCGTTGCGTGCACGGGCGGGTCGCTTGTGTCCGCACGGTTTGTGACGCCTGCCGGCGGAGCCTTTGGTGCTAGCGGCGTGTTGGATGCCTCCGGTGCGGTGGCACCGCATGTAGTGATTGAGCCCGATGTGGCCACGCCTCCGGCAGGGGAGACCGACAGGGGGCGAGGTACCGGGCGATAGCGCGGACAAGTCTCCCGCCGATGCTAACCCCACTGCCGGAGAGCCCACCACAGGGCCCACGGCAAATCCCGAGCTGAAACCCACGGCCGCGACAACCAAGACAACAACGACAGTAACCAAGACCACGGTCGCTAAAGTCGCCAAGCCCAAGGCTGCCACTGTGACACTCCCCAAGACCGGCGACAGCAACTGGATCGCAGCCTCCTTTACGTTTTTCTTGCTTGGAACAACGCTTCTAGCCGCCGCATATCGCTGCTGAGGCGGCGCAACGCGCTTAGCTGCAATACAAGAACTCTGTTGAAGCTTTGAGGGCAACACTTCCGGATAGGGAGC
>DBFCNY010000034.1:0-10121 GCA_048298285.1 Collinsella sp. | reverse complement strand
CCCCAAGGGCGATCGCTTCGCGCCCCGCTCGAGCCATCCGCGTATTGGCCTGGACACCCGTCCGGTCTTCAAGCGCGTGCCCGGCACCGAGCACTTCTATTCCGAGCTCCCCGACGAGGTGCTCAAGGCAAATGGTTTGACCCCTCACGCGGAGGTGATGTAGATGAGCGAGACCGCAGTCAACGGCGTCGAGCCGATCATCTTCCTTGATGACGTCCACGTCACCTTTAGGACCCGTACCGGCTCGATTCTGCACCCCAACCTGGTTCACGCCGTCCAGGGTGTAACGATTAAGCTCATGCCCGGTCAGACGATCGGCATCGTCGGCGAGTCCGGTTGCGGTAAGTCCACCACCGCCAACGTCATGTGCGGCCTGCAGGCCCCCACGAGCGGCAAGGTCTACTTTAAGGGCAAGGACGTTACCAAACGTACCGCCGAGGACCGTCGCCACATGGGTCGCGTCATCTCGGTCGTGTTTCAAAACCCGGCCACGGCGCTCAACCCCCGCATGGTCGTTCGCGAGCAACTGCTCGACCCCATGCGCGTCCACAACTTGGGTACCGAGGCCGAGCAGGAGAAGCGCGTCAAAGAGCTCCTGGAGCTCACCGGTCTGCCCAGCTCCGCCGCCGAGGTTCTTCCCGGTCAGCTTTCGGGCGGCCAGCGCCAGCGCGTCGCAATTGCCCGTGCCCTGTCGCTGAACCCCGATGCCATCATCGCCGACGAGCCCACCTCGGCTCTGGACGTTTCGGTCCGCGCGCAGATTCTGAACCTGCTGACCGACCTTAAGAAGGAGCTCGGCCTGGCCATGGTGTTCATCAGCCATGACATCCAGACGGTCCGCTATATCTCTGACGACATCATCGTTATGAATGGCGGCAAGATCGTCGAGCAGGGCGAGGCCAAGCAGGTCTTCCAGCATCCCCAGGACCCCTACACCAAGATGCTGCTCGGCGCTGCGCCGTCGCTGCTGCACCCCAAGCTCGGCGAATAGCCTCGCTTTCCCTCCCGTGCGCCCGGTTCCCTTGCCGGGCGCACCTCCGTTGCGATTTCGAAAGGTTGGGTTCACGAGCCATGCCAAGTGCTCAGGAGCTACAACATCAATTTGGTGAATATCGAGGCGCCATGCCCCGTCCATCAGATTTCGATCTCTTTTGGAAGGATCGCATGGCCGAGGCCGACGCCGTCGGGCTTGACTATGCGATCGACACGGCATCGGTCACCGATGCCGCGACCTGCCAACTTTTCGACCTCTGGTATACCGGCATGTGTGGCGCTCGCCTGCATGCCAAGTACCTTAAACCCGTCTCGGACGAGCCCGTGCCATTGGTGCTTCAGTTCCATGGGTATCCGGGTGCAAGCCGCAGCTGGTTTGAGCAGGCGTCGTTTGCGGGCATGGGCATGGCACTCATCGCCCTCGACTGCCCCGGCCAAGGAGGTCCCTCCGAGGACATTGGTGGATTTGAGGGCACAACGGTTGCCGGGCATATCGTCGCCGGCATCGACGGCGACCCGGCCAACCTCTACTATGTCCGCTTGCACCAAGATATTCGCATCCTGTGCCGTATTGTTCGCGAGCTCGAGGGCATCGATCTTTCCCGTGTGTTTGTGAACGGCGCGTCGCAGGGTGGTGGTTTGGGCATTGCGACCTGTGCGCTTAACAGCGAGCTTATCAATCGTGCCGCCATCCTCTATCCCTTCCTGTCAGATTTCCGCCTAGTCTGGGATTTGGATGCAGACGACATTGCCTACGAGGGCCTGCGCTATTGGTCTCGCTGGTTTGACGAGGACTCGACTCGTATTGACGAAGCCTATGCCAAGCTGGCGTACTTCGATTCCAAGAACTTTGCCCCTATGGTCAAATGCCCCGTGCTGTTTGGCACCGGCACAGCCGATATCGTCTGCCCGCCAGCGACGCAGTTTGCGGTCTATAACAACCTGACCTGCGAAAAGCGTCATGAGTTCTTTGAAGGCTTTGGCCACGAGGAGATTCAGGATTTTGACGATCTGATCATTCCGTTTTTCTGCAAGGGAGGGGAGGCTCATGTCTAAGTGCGAGAGCAATGTTAATGAGCTGATTGTCCCCGGGCTCGTGGGAATTCCTGGAACGGTTTCGTCAAGGCTCGCAGAATATCGGGACTGGCGCGGTGATGTCCAAGCAGATGTTTCTGATTTAGAGACATGCGCTTCGAATCTTGAGATTCAAGGCCTGGCCATTACGGCGATTGACTTTGTTAACCCCTGCGCCCGTTACTCGGAGGTCTCCTTTGAGCTCGGTGACGATGCGATTCACGCTCGTTTGATCGAGCCTGTCGGTCGTGCCCGAGTGTCTGAGCGCGTGCCGCTGTGCCTGATGTTCCACGATATCGATCGGCCTGTGCGCGGCTGGCATCACATGACGAGATTTGCCGCCATGGGGTATGCCGTCCTCGCGCTGGATGACGATGTTGCTGGTGCGGACGACCTGCAGCGGGGGATTTCTTCGCCCGCTTTTGTCGAGCGCGTCCGTTGGGGTTGCGCGCTGGCGAAGGTGGCGCGCAATCTTGATGGCATGGACCCCGACCGCATCTTTGCATGGGGCGAGGGTCTAGGCGGCGGAGTCGCGCTGGCGGTTTCTGCTCTGGACGAGCGGGGTCTCGCCTGCACGGCGGTTGCCAATCCGCTTCCTGGCGGCCTCGAGGCGCTGTCGTCTCGGGTGCGCGGATCGGTGCTCATGGGCACATCGCTCATGGATGCCGTGAGCGATCCCAAGGGCCAGTTTGCCGTATTCAACGGTCTTGAGTGTGACCGGAGACATATCATCTATGCCAAATACGCTCACGAGCGCATCAATGCGTTCGAAAACGAAGTCGTCGACTTTTTTAACCAAACGTTCTACTCGTGTTCTTTGGCCTAGACGGCCTGGACACTGCCAACAAGAGTGGGCGGCATAGGGCTGCCCACCAGACAACTAAGGAGATTCTTGTGGCAACTCAGAAATTCACCGGCGTTATCCCTCCCGTCGTTGTTCCCGATACCGAAGACCACCAGCTCGATGTTGCCTCCTTTGAGCGCAGCATCAACCGCATGATCGATGCCGGCGTCGATGGCTTGTTCTTCCTGGGCTCCTCGGGCGAGGTCGTCTTCTCCACCGACGAGCGTCGCCGTCAGATCATCTCCGAGGCCGTCCGTATCGTCGACCACCGCGTTCCCGTTCTGGTCGGCATCATCGACACCGAGACCGAGCGCATGATCGAGCACGGTAAGGTCGCTCAGGAGCTGGGCGCCGATGCGCTTGTCGCCACCTGCCCGTTCTATGCCCTGCAGGGCATGACCGAGGTCGAGGAGCACTTCCGCATCCTGCATGAGGAACTCGACCTGCCCATCTTCGCCTATGACATCCCCGTGTGTGTCCACACCAAGCTCCCGTGGAAGCTCCTTGCCAAGCTCGGTGCCGAGGGCGTTCTGGCCGGCGTCAAGGATTCCTCGGGTGATGACATCTCGTTCCGCTACCTCGTTCAGGAGAACGAGAAGAACGGCCATCCGATGAGCATCCTCACCGGTCACGAGGTTGTTGTCGACGGCGCCTACCTCGGTGGCGCCGACGGTTCCGTTCCGGGTCTCGCCAACGTTGAGCCCGAGGGCTACGTGCGTCAGTGGAAGGCCGCTCAGGCTGGTGACTGGGCTACCGTCAAGGCCGAGCAGGATCGCCTCAATGAGATTTCGCACATCTGGGATGTCACCTCGGGCGTCCAGGGTTATGCCGGTGGCGTCGGCGCCTTCAAGACCGCTATGAACCTCATGGGTATCTTCGACAGCCCGACCATGCCGCGCCCGGTGAAGGCCATGACCGGCGAGAACGTCGAGGCGATCAAGAAGGTCCTCCAGGACAACGGTCTCCTGTAAAGCTTCCCCGGGCACCCGACCTCGCCGTTCAACCGTGCGGCCATGACCCATTAGATCAATGGTCACACGGTTTCTTGGCGATCTCGGGCACCTGGAAAACCTTTTCCGCGCTGTGACGGCTAGCCTGACGGCGCATTTCCTGTAGTTGTTTTTTATCTCCTAAGGAGAGCGACATGGAGAACAAGTACGTCTGCTCTGTCGATATCGGCGGAACTAAGATCGCGACTGCCATCATGGAGTACCCGGCTGACGGTAGTGTGCCCCATCCTGTTTTTGAGGCCGAGGTTCCCACCGAGGCCCAAGAGGGCGGCGAGGCCGTCTTCCAGCGTATCGAGGCGTCCATCAAGGCTGCTCTCGAGGCGAATCCCGATGTCGAGGTCCTTGGCGTCGGTATCGGTGCTGCCGGCGTCGTCGATCCCAAGACGGGCGCCATCGCGTATGCCAACGAGATCATGCCCGGCTGGTCCGGTGTTCAGTTGGGGCCGCGCCTGCGCGAGGACCTCGGTCTTCCCGTTGCCGTTGTAGGCGACGTGCAGGCTCATGCTCTGGGCGAGGCCCACTGGGGCGTCGGCAAGGGCAAGTTCTCCGTCTTGTGTCTTGGCATCGGTACGGGCATCGGCGGCGCATATGTCGAGAACGGCCGCGTGATGCAAGGCTTCCATGGTGCTGCTGGCCATATGGGCCACATCGAGTGCTCGGCTGCCGCCGGTATTCCCTGCGCCTGCGGGCGTTCCGGCCATCTGGAGTCGGTTGCTTCGGGCACTTCCATTGGTCGTATGTACGATGAGCGCTTTGGTCGCGTCGACCCCAGCCGTCCTTCGGTCGGTCGCGATGTGAACGACCTGTGCCGTGCGGGCGACGCAAAGGCGACCGAGGTCATCCATGACGCCGGCTTTGCGCTGGGTGCCAGCTTGGGCTCGCTCGCTAACATCCTGGACCCTGAGGTCATCGTGCTTTCGGGCGGCGTGATTCACCAAGGTCCCGATTGGCGTTCACAGACGTGGAAGGACTCGGTGCACGAGGGCTATGCCAGCCAGGCGCTCGACCCGCTTCAGGACACGCCGATTCTCATCGGCTCTCTGGAGGGCGACGCGCCGCTCATCGGTGCTGCCGAACACCTTCTTGCGTCGTTGAAGTAAATATAACTACCAAGTGCGCCTTCTGAGGTGCCGCAGATTGACGTGAAAGAGGAGCGAAGCGTACTTCGGTACGCGAGCGACGGTTTGAACGTCAAGGTGCGGTGTCTCAGAAGGCTGTTTTGAGAAAGGTTGAGTCGAACATGACCGTCGATCCTTTGATCCAGTCCCTGAAGGGCAAGCTCGTCGTGAGCGTTCAGGCGTATATGGGCGAGCCGCTTCGTACGCCCGAGACCATGGCTCAAATGTCTCGCGCTTGCGAGCTCGGCGGCGCCGCCGCCATTCGCTGCCAGGGCCTTGCCGACATTGCCGCCATTAAGGGTCGCTGTGAGGTTCCCGTCATCGGCCTGTGGAAGGATGGGCACGAGGGCGTTTACATCACGCCGACGCTGCGTCACGCTCGCGCCTGCGTTGCTGCCGGTGCCGATATCGTGGCGATCGACGCCACCGATCGTCCGCGCCCCGATGGCAAGACGGTCGAGGATACCTTCCGTCCGCTGCACGAGGAGGGTGTGCTCCTGATGGCGGATTGTGCCACCATCGAGGATATTCGCCGTGCTGTTGATATGGGCTTTGACCTGGTATCCACCACGCTTTCTCACGGCGTCGCCGCCATCGACTGCACCATGGCCGATGGCCCCGATCTGCCGCTCCTGCGTCAGGCGACCGAGGAATTCCCCGGCCTTCCCATCATTTGCGAGGGTCGCGTGCATACGCCCGAGGAGGCTCGCGCCGCGATCGATGCTGGTGCCTGGGCCGTTGTCGTCGGCACCGCCATCACGCACCCCACGAGTATTACGAGTTGGTTCAAGGCTGCGCTTGAGGCGTAAGACAGGCCTCGTATCCGCTCGGGGCGGTATACTCAATATAGGCAATTGACCGCGCGGGATCCGGGTTGCTGGGTCCCGCGCTTGTTTTCGGGAGGCAACACATGCAAAAGGGAGATGCCATGGATGCGGCGGAGCGCTCGGAGCGCATCCCCGATATCGTCATCATCACCGGAATGTCCGGATCAGGCCGCACACAGGCCATGCACGTGTTCGAGGACATGGGCTATTTTTGCATCGATAACCTGCCTCCGCGTCTCATCGCCCAGCTTGCCGAGCTCGTCGGCATCAATACGGGCGTGGGCAGGCATCTCGCCGTCACCTGCGATTTGCGTAGCCAGGGACTGTTTGACGAGCTGCTCGATGCGGTCGCCGCGCTCGAAGAGCGCGAGATGAGCTGCGACATCGTGTTCCTGGAGGCTTCTGACGAGGTGCTGATTCGTCGCTACAGCGAAAATCGCCGCCGTCATCCCATTGCCAAGCCGGGGGAGACTACGGCCGATGCCATTCAGCGCGAGCGCCTTCAGCTGCAGGGCGTGCGCGACCGAGCCGATATGATTATCGACACGAGCCGTCTGCGTACCTCTGCGCTGCGCAACAAGCTACGTATGGCATTTTCCGAGCTGTCCGACCAGCAGCTCATGGACGTCCACGTGTTCTCGTTTGGCTTTAAGCACGGCATGCCCGTCGAAGCGGATATTATGATCGACGTCCGCTTCCTGCCCAATCCGTTCTACGATCCCGAGATGCGCACGATGACCGGTCTCGATAAAAAGGTCTCCGATTTTGTTCTGGACCATCCCAAGACGCAGGAGTTTTGGAAGGCTTGGACACAGCTGCTCGATACGGTCATGCCCGGTTATATCGCGGAGGGTAAGCCGCAGCTTTCTATCGCCATCGGCTGCACGGGCGGCCAGCACCGCAGCGTTGCCATTGCCGAGGCCACGGCACGTTATTTGGAAGGTGCCCAATATCACGTGAGCATTTCCCACCGCGACCTGTCGCGCGCCAACACGAAGGCATAGGCCTGCATGTCGTTTACCGCTGAGGTGCGCGACGAGCTTGCGCGCTGCGAACCCGAATGTGAATACTGCGACTTGTCGACGCTTGCCGCCCTCACGCGCGTGAGCGGTACGCTCTCGCTTACCGGCTCTGGGCGGTATCGTTTGACGGTTGCGACTGAGACGGGAGCCGTCGCGCGCACGATGATCACGCTGACGCATCGTATCCTTAAGCTCAAAACGGAGTTCACCGTCCGTAAATCTGTATTGCATAAGGTTCGAAACTACCTCATCACCTTGCCTGATCAGCCAGACCTGGATAAGGCCTTGGTTCTGCTGGGTATCCTCGAACGTAGGGGAGGACTTGTCGCCGGCGTACCCCGACATATCGTTGCCCGTCCTTGCTGTAGACTTGCCTATATCCGCGGCGCGCTCATCGCGGGCGGCTTCGTGGCCGATCCACGCGGCGATTTTCATTTGGAGATTGCTGTGCAGGGCGAGCAATATGCCAAGGGGCTTTGCGATCTGTTGGAGCAGATTGGGGTCCATGCTCGTGTTAATGCACGGCGGGGGTCATATGCCGTGTACATTAAGAGCGCCGAGGAAATCGAGCATCTATTAAAGCTGATTGGCGCCAAGCGCAGCGTTGCCGAGATTGAGGAGGCGCGCGCGGTCAAGTTGGTTAAGAACGATGTGAACCGTCGCGTGAACGCCGAGCTCGCCAACCAGACCAGAAGCGCCGGTGCCGCCCAACATCAGCTTGCGCTTATCGATGAGCTCGAGCAGCGTGGCCTTCGTGATGCGCTTCCGGATGCCTTGGCGGTCTTTTGCGACCTGCGCGAGCGCTATCCCGATCTGTCGCTGCGTGATTTGGGGGAGATGGCTGACCCTCCCTTGTCGAAGTCAGCCCTCTACCATCGTGTTTTACGGCTTGAAAAGCTCATTGAAGCAAACAGGTAGTTTGAAGTAACGACTTATATATGGATTTAGCTGCTATTTTAGTATTTAAAACGTTTTAACGTAAATTTGATTTTCAATTTCGAGCATTCTCGTGAAATTCAAGTCAAAAAAAAGGTATATTAGGCGAGTGGTTAGTTTGTGGGCCTCAACGGCGGGCGCTGTAGCTCGCGGGGGCCTTACGAAAGGAGACACAATGGCAGTAAAGGTTGCTATTAACGGCTTCGGTCGCATCGGTCGTCTGGCTTTCCGTCAGATGTTCGGTCATGAGGGCTCCGAGATCGTCGCTATCAACGACCTCACCTCTCCCGATATGCTCGCTTACCTGCTGAAGTACGACTCCACGCAGGGCAACTACGCTCGCGATCACGAGGTCGTTGCTGGCGAGGATTCCATCACCGTTGACGGCAAGGAGATCAAGATCTACAAGGAGGCCGACGCTAACAACCTGCCTTGGGGCGACCTTGACGTCGACGTCGTTCTCGAGTGCACCGGCTTCTACACCAGCAAGGCTAAGGCTCAGGCCCACATCAACGCTGGCGCCAAGAAGGTCGTCATCTCCGCTCCGGCCGGCAGCGATCTGCCCACCATCGTGTACAACGTCAACCATGAGACGCTGACCGCTGAGGACAACATCATCTCCGCTGCTTCCTGCACCACCAACTGCCTCGCCCCGATGGCCAAGGGTCTGAACGACTTCGCTCCCATCGTGTCCGGCATCATGACCACCATCCACGCCTTCACCGGCGACCAGATGCCGCTCGACGGCCCGCAGCGCAAGGGCAACTTCCGTCGCTCCCGCGCCTGCTCCGAGAACATCGTCCCGAACACCACGGGCGCTGCCAAGGCCATCGGCCTGGTTCTCCCCGAGCTCAACGGCAAGCTCATCGGTGCCGCCCAGCGCGTCCCGACGCCGACCGGCTCGCTGACCAACCTCTACGCCGTCGTTGACAAGAAGGTCACCGTCGACGAGGTCAACGCTGCCATGAAGGCCTACGCTGAGACCATCCCCGAGACCTTCGCCTACAACGAGGACCAGATCGTCTCCCGCGACATCGTCGGCGAGACCCACGGCTCCATCTTCGACGCCACTCAGACCATGTGCTCTGACCTCGGCAACGGCCAGACCCTCGTTCAGGTCACCTCTTGGTACGACAACGAGAACTCCTACACCTCTCAGATGGTCCGCACCATCAAGTACTTCGAGAAGTTCGTTGCTTAATTTAGCTTTTAGCGAATAGCTCGTTGAGCGTCTAAAGAAGGGCGCGGCCTTATAGGGCTTACACCCTAGGGTCGCGCCCTTTTTATAAGAAATCGTCTGCCGTAATGGGAGGCAGACACGTACGAAAGGTAGAAGCAAACATGGCCTTTACCAAGAAGACCGTCCGCGACATCGATGTCGACGGAAAGCGCGTTCTCGTCCGCGTTGACTTTAACGTGCCTATCAAGGATGGCGTCGTTGGCGACACCACCCGTATCAAGGCTGCCCTGCCCACCATCAACTACCTCGTTGAGCACAACGCTCGCGTCATCCTCATGAGCCACCTCGGCCGTCCCGAGGGCACCGGCTTCCAGCCCGAGCTGTCCCTCGAGCCCGTCGCCAAGAAGCTCGCTGAGCTCTCTGGTCTCGACGTTGCCTTTGTCGCTGACACCTACGGCGAGAAGGCTGCTGAGGCTGTCGCCGCCGTCGAGCCGGGTAAGGTCCTCGTTCTCGAGAACGTCCGTTTTGACAAGCGTGAGAAGAAGAACGATCCCGAGATCGCCAAGAAGCTCGCTTCCTATGGTGACGTCTTCGTTCTCGATGCCTTCGGCACCGCTCACCGCGCCCAGGGTTCCGTCGTGGGCCCCGCCGCTTACCTGCCTGCCGTCGCCGGCTTCTTGCTCGAGAAGGAGGTCGACACGCTGACCGGTATCTTCGCCGAGCCCGAGCGCCCCTTCGTCGCTATCGTCGGCGGTTCCAAGGTTTCCTCCAAGATCGGCGTTCTCGATCACCTTATCGACTCCGCTGACACTCTGATTATCGGTGGCGGCATGGCCTACACCTTCTTCCTGGCTCAGGGCCTTTCCGTCGGTCAGTCCCTCAAGGAAGAGGACTGGGTCGAGCGCGCCGGCGAGATGCTCAAGAAGGCCGAGGAGAAGGGCGTCAAGATCCTGCTCCCCATCGACAACCGCGTTGCCGATCACTTTGGCGAGGACGCTGTTCCCGAGGTTGTCGCTTCCGACGCTATCCCCGACGATCGTGAGGGTATGGACATCGGTCCTAAGACCGAGGAGCTCTACGCCGAGGCCGTCAAGGGCGCCAAGACTGTGTTCTGGAA
>DBFCNY010000033.1:0-1508 GCA_048298285.1 Collinsella sp. | reverse complement strand
CGTCGTAGGCGACGCCGTGGGCGAGACCATGTTCTACGGTGCCGGCGCAGGCTCCTTCCCCACCGCGAGCGCCGTCGTGGGCGACATCCTGTCGCTCTCCGAGCAGATCAGCCGCGGCGTGGCTCCGCTGCCCGAGATTGAGCCCTATGGTCACAACCTCGCCTTTAAGCCCATGGACGAGCTCCAGACCAAGTACTATGTGCGCCTGAAGGTCGCCGACCGCGTGGGCGCCCTGTCCGAGACGGTCGACATCTTTGCCAAGCACAACATTTCGATCTCGCTCATCAACCAGGTCGAGGACGGCAAGTCGGGCGTCAGCGATGCCTGCTCGGTCATCTTCCTGACGCACCGCGCGCTCGAGAAGGACGTCCAGGCTGCCGCCGCCGAGCTTGCCAGCGTCGACTGCGTTGCCGAGGTCGCCAACGTCCTGCGTATCGAGGACGTAGAGGCCTGGACCGAAGGCGTCATGGCCAACTAGCCCAACACCCGCTTATCAATACGCACCTCGGGGGCTCCCGTCCTATGTGGGACGGGAGCCCTTTTCTATCCGGCTTCCAAGCACAGCGGCAAAGCGGCATTTGCACGAGCCGTTCATCGGTAGCGCGGGTTACCGTTCACCGATATGCAAACGCGGCCGATTCCGGCTACCGCTACGCTGTGGTGCGTATGTCCAACCCCCGAAGAATGGAGGCACCATGTTGCTCGAGGGCAAGAAAGCAATCATCACCGGAGGCACGCGCGGTATCGGCTATGCCATCGCCTGTCGCTTTATCGAGGAGGGCGCCGCCGTCACGGTCTTTGGCTCGCGTCAGGAGACTGCCGACGCCGCCGTTGAAAAGCTAGCCGCAGCCTATCCCGAGGCCAAGGTCTGGGGCCGCACCTGCGACCTCACCTCGCTCGAGGCCGTAACCGAGGCCTTTACCGAGGCAGCCGCCGACATGGGTGGCCTGGACACGGTCGTTAACAACGCCGGCATCTCCCAGCGCTCGCCCCTTTTGGACTACACGGCCGAGGAGTTCGCAAAGGTCATGAACCTTAACGTCGTCGCTGTCTTTAATGGCCACCAGGCTGCCGCCAAGATCATGACCGAAGCCGGCCACGGCGGCACCATCACTACCACAAGCTCGATGGTCGCCAAGTACGGCCAGCCCTCCGGCGTCGGTTACCCCACGTCCAAGTTTGCCGTCAACGGCATGGTCCAGTCGCTCTCGCGCGAGCTCGCCCCCATGGGCATCCGCGTCAACGCCGTTGCCCCTGGCGTGACTAAGACCGACATGGTCGCCAACCTACCCGAAGAGGTCATCAAGCCCATCGTCGCCACTATTCCGCTCGGCCGCATGGGCGAGCCCGAGGATGTCGCCAACGCCTTTGTCTTCTTGGCAAGCGACATGTCCTCCTATGTCACGGGCGCCATCCTCCCCGTCGACGGAGCCGCCCGCTCCTAAAGGTCGCAAGCCACGACTCCTAGCCTCAACATTGCTCAACGCAAAAGGCGCGCTGTCTGCATC
>DBFCNY010000032.1:0-5534 GCA_048298285.1 Collinsella sp. | reverse complement strand
CACCCTCCATATATTGCAAAACACCCCAAGCATATGTTCGAAAACACAATATGTTGTGTTTACAGCAACGACGGGATGCCACCTGTGGCACCCCGCCTTTCAACCTCAACCTTCAAGTTGACCTTGAGGCGATTTTTGCGTCCCCTTACATGCCGTTCACATCGCCCCCAAACTCCCCCACCCACGGTACACACGGCCCACCACCGCGTCGGTGTCTGGCGAAAAATGGGACGGGCCCCAGATTGCCCATGCGCGCAAAAGTGCGTCTCGGCAATCTGGGGCCCGTCCCATTTAATATTTATAAATATGCAGGTCAGCGAGGTGCTAGCGATGTGCTAGCGATGTGCTAGCGGATGCGCCGCCAGATAGACCTCGGTCAGTTGCGTTCGGTCGACATGCGTGTAGACCTGCGTGGTCGAAATATCGGCATGGCCCAAAATCTCCTGCAGCACACGCAGGTCGGCACCGCCCGCGAGCATGTGGGTGGCAAAGGAGTGGCGCAAGGTATGGGGATGGAGCCCCACCAGCCCCACCTGACGCCCATACCGCTCGCATATCGCATGCACGGCCTGGCGCGACAGGCGACGTCCGTTCTTATTTAAAAAAACCGCCGAGGTCTCGGTTCCGCGGGCATGGGCCGCCAAGCGAGAACGTCCCTCAGTTACATAGAGCGTCAGAGCTCGCGCCGCGCTTCCCACCAGTGGGGACAGGCGTTCCTTTGAGCCCTTACCGCGAACGAGTACAAAACCATCGTCAATATGGATATCGCCCACATCGAGCCCAACCAGCTCACTCACACGCAAACCGCATCCGTAGAGCACTTCCAAGATGGCATGGTCGCGCAGTCCCATCTCGCCCTCGGGAAAGTCTTGATCGAGCAGCGCCGAGACATCCTCCACCGATAGATACTCCGGCAAACGCTCAGCCTTTTTAGGCAGGCGCAACGCCGCCGTTGGATTTTGGGCCACAGCCCCATCGCGCACCAAAAAGGCATGCAGGCCCTTCACGGCCGCAAGCGCACGCTCCACCGAGGCATCGGAATAGCCCCCATCGCGACGGTCGGCGACAAAGCCCTCCACGACCTGACGAGTCACCTCTTCAAAAGACACAATACCCGCCCGCTCCAGATAGGCGCAGTACGTCGTCAGGTCACGACGATAGGCCGCAATCGTGTTGCGCGCCAAACCCCGCTCGACCGCGAGGTAATCGAGATACTCCCCCGCCGCCACGGCGAGCGACGAGGGAGTAGCTTCGGTATGTTCTTTGTTCGCCGGCACCCTTAGTCCGTAGCGAGGTTCATGGGCGTCACCTGCAGGCGATCGACACCCTCGTGCTGACCGATCGAGGCACGCACGAACTCTCGGAACAGCGGCTGCGGGTTGGTCGGGCGGCTCTTGAACTCGGGGTGAGCCTGGGTTGCCACATACCACGGATGCACGTCGCGCGGCAGCTCGACCATCTCGACCAGGCGCTCGTCGGGCGACAGACCCGAGATAACCAAGCCGGCGTCCTCGAGCTGGTCACGGAAAGCGTTGTTGAACTCAAAGCGGTGACGGTGACGCTCGTAGACGAGTTCCTCACCATATGCCTCGCGAGCAAGGGTATCGGCGGCGAGCTTGCACGGATAGGCGCCCAGGCGCATGGTGCCGCCCTTCTCGGTCACGTCCTCCTGCGAGCTCATCAGATCGATGACGCTATACGGACCGTCCGGATCAAACTCGGAGGAGCTGGCACCGGCAAGGCCAACGACATTGCGGGCGAACTCGCACACGGCGACCTGCATACCCAGGCAAATGCCCAGATACGGAATCTTGTGCTCACGGGCAAACTCGGCCGCGAGGATCTTGCCCTCCAGGGCGCGCTTGCCAAAGCCGCCGGGGACCAGGATGCCCGAGGCGTCGCCCAGAACCTCGGAGACATTCTGCTCGTCGAGGCTCTCGCCGTCGACCAGCTGGACGTCCACATGGCGATCGTAGAAGACGCCCGCATGGTGCAGGGCCTCGATAACCGACAGGTACGCATCGGGCAGCTGCGTGTACTTACCCACGACGGCGATCTTCACCTTGTCGGCGTGATGGTTGGCGTGATTCTGTTTGCGCAGGAACTCGTTCCACTCGCTCATGTCGCGCTCACGCGGATCCAGACCCAGGCGCTCGCAAATGCGCAGGTCAAAGTCCTGCTCGGCAAGCAGCTGCGGAACATCGTAAATGCTCGCGCAGTCCTCGTTGGTAAAGACGCAATCGGTGTCGACGTCGCAGAAGCTTGCGATCTTTCCGCGGATAGCGTCATCGATATGGTGGTCGGAGCGCAGCACGATGATATCGGGCTGGATGCCAAAGCTGCGGAGCTCCTTGACGGAATGCTGCGTGGGCTTGGTCTTGACCTCATGGGCGGCGGCGATATAGGGAACGAGCGACACGTGGATGTAGCAGACGTTCTCGGGGCCGGCCTCCTTGCGGTACTGACGGATGGCCTCGACAAACGGTTGGGACTCGATGTCGCCGATCGTGCCGCCCAGCTCGGTGATGACTACATCGGAGCCGGTCTGCTCCTCGATGCGGCGGAACTTGTCCTTAATGGCATTGGTGACGTGGGGAATCACCTGCACGGTACCGCCCAAAAAGTCGCCGCGACGCTCGCGGGCGATTAGGCTTTTGTAGATGGCACCGGTCGTAAAGTTGGAATCGCGGGTCAGGTTCTCATCAATAAAGCGCTCGTAATGACCCAGGTCCAGGTCGGACTCGTAGCCGTCCTCGGTAACGAAGACCTCACCATGCTGGAACGGGCTCATGGTACCGGGGTCGACGTTCAGATACGGGTCGGCCTTCTGCATCGTTACTTTGTAGCCACGCGACTTGAGCAGACGGCCCAGCGAGGCCGCGGTGATACCCTTGCCCAGGGACGAAACCACGCCACCGGTTACGAACACATGCTTGGTCATATTGAGTTACCTGCGCTTCCCGTAGAAGTTGTTTATCCACATCTTACGGGTCTTCATTGTAATACTCGCACCGCGAACCGTTCGCAATTTTTCTCGCGTGCGATTGCATTTCTCATTCTTGAAACAAAACGCCGCCCGGTTTCCCAGGCGGCGTCGCTATGGCAAGGGTTACATGCTGCTATCGATCAGCAGCCTCGTCCTCAAGCATTTCTTGAACGAGCATGCCGGTACGGACGCCCTCAAGATACCACTCGCCACGTTCGGTGAGGCAAATGCCATTTGCAAGCTGACCGCCGTCTTCGCTATAACGCGAGACGACATCAATCATGCCTTCGGAATCCAAGCGATCGATTGCGGCGCGGGCACGATACGGCGAAACCCCCACGCGCTCGGCAAGCGTTTTGCGCGAGAAACCATACGGCCCGCCATTGTCTTTGGTTTGCTGGTCGATCTCCATCAACACCAGCACCTCGACACGCTTCATATCGTTGACACTCGCACGACCCTTGCCCGCCATAGCAGCCTCCTCAAACCGAGCACGAGCATCTAACGCGCCGTGCGCGACCGACACACCTCACGATGGCAGGTAATATCCATCATGCGGCATCCCGCTAAGGATGAAACAGTTACGGTTATTGTATACCGCTCAAATTGTCTCTAGGCAGGTAAACAGCTATTTTTCGCCGAAATAGGCGCTTTATTGATCAAAAAGCCGTACCGGGCGCTAACCCGATACGGCCAAAATGCAATGCAATTACCGCGGTGCTTCAAACTTAGCGATGGAAGAAACCGCGGCGCTCAAACTTGGGCTCACAGCACACGTTGATACCAAGTTTGCGCAGTACCGTCTCGTCCGTCGGCGAGATGATCACGCTAAAGAAGGCATCGCAGCCGCGCAGCTGCTCCAGGCCCGAAAGGACGCGAGCCGCCGTCTCGCTCGTTGCCGAGGTAATCGAGAGCGCCATAAGCGTCTCGTCGGTGTGCAGGCGCGGATTCTTGCTACCCAGGAAATGTGTCTTGAGCTTGCTGATAGGCTCGATCGCCTCATCGCTAATGACCTCGAGCTCGAGGTCAACGCCCGAGACATGCTTAAGTGCATTCATGATGAGCGAGCTCGCGGCGCCCAGGCGCGTGGAAGTCTTGCCGGTCACCACGGAGCCGTCGGGCATGACCATGGCGCCTACGGGGCCACCCGTCAGCTGCTCCCTGGTAAGGGCGGCCGAGCGCGCCGGCGAGTAGTTCTTGTCGATGCCGGCCTTCTTCATAATAATCTTGAGACGGTCGACTTGCTCATCGCCCACGCCGGTACGGCGCACATTTTCAACCGCGGTAAAGTAGCGGCGGACAATCTCCATCTTGGAAGCGTCGCGGCAGGCATCGTCATCGGTGATGGCAAAGCCGACCATATTGACGCCCATGTCCGTGGGGCTCTGGTAGGGGCTCTTGCCCAGGATCTTTTCCATCAGGGCACGGACCACCGGGAAGGCCTCGACGTCGCGGTTGTAGTTGACCGTAGTCTTGTTATAGGCCTCCAAGTGGAAGGAGTCGATGATGTTGGCGTCGTCGAGATCTGCCGTGGCCGCCTCATAGGCGATGTTGACCGGATGCGTGAGGGGCAGATTCCAGACCGGGAAAGTCTCGAACTTGGCATAGCCGGCGGCGGTGCCGTGCTTGTGCTCGTGATAGAGTTGCGACAGGCAGGTGGCGAGCTTACCCGAGCCGGGGCCGGGAGCGGTGACCACGACGAGCGGACGGGTGGTCTCGACAAACTCGTTCTTGCCGTAGCCGTCGTCGGACACGATCAGGTCGACGTCGTGCGGATAGCCCTCGATGGGATAGTGCAACTTGGCGGGAATGCCGAGCGCGTTCAGGCGATTGCGGAACACATCGGCGGCGGGCTGGCCGGCGTACTGGGTGATAACCACGGCCGCGACAGCAAAACCGCTGCCGCGGAACAGGTCGACCAGGCGCAAAACGTCCTCGTCATAGGTAATACCCAGGTCACCGCGAGCCTTGTTCTTCTCGATGTGGTTCGCGTTAATGGCGATGATGACCTCGACGTCGTCGGCTATGCTCTTGAGCATGCGAAACTTGCTGTCCGGCTCAAAACCCGGCAGCACGCGGCTCGCGTGATAGTCGTCAAACAGCTTGCCGCCAAACTCCAAATACAGCTTGCCGCCAAACTGCGAGATGCGCTCCTTAATATGAGCGGCCTGCAGCTCGATATACTTCGCGTTGTCGAAACCCTGGCGCATATATGGCTCCCGTCCCGTTTCCATTTAATGTCTTAGGCGATTATAACGGAGCCTGCCCTCCCCGATGCCCAGGCCATCAACAGGCACCAACCAAACACGCCATCGATAAGTTGCGGTGAAATAGCTCCTGTTTAACCCCTCAAGACGGCCAAACGGGAACTATTCCACCGCAACTTCCCCTTTTGGCGCAAAGTAACCTGACCCCTTTGCACCAACAGCAGAAACGTCGCGGGCAGAGAACGGACAGCGAACAGGCACCAGAGCGAGCAAGCCGCCCCCTGTGCCAACAATGGCAGCGCCGCAGGTTGAGCATAAGTCAGCGAAAGCCCACCAGAGCG
>DBFCNY010000031.1:0-9931 GCA_048298285.1 Collinsella sp. | reverse complement strand
GGGGACAGGCACCTTTGTGGTGGTTTTGGTGGTTAGAGGACGAGCTGATGGTAGTCGGCGGGGGTTATGCAGCCCTCGGTGGCAGCGCGGAAGGCGGCGAGGGCATCGCCCGAGAACGGCATGGCCCAGCACAGCCCGCAGCCGGCGGTGATGGAGCCGGGCAGCGGCATGATGCGCCCGGGCACACCGGCGGCAAGGCACAGCTGCTCGCATTCCATCACATCGAAGGTGCTATCGAACGAAACGATGATCTTGCGTTCATGGTCGAGAGCATCACCGGACGGGCCTTCGCGGTGTGCCTCACGATACGCCGCGGCGGCCGTTTCCTCTTCCGCAGTATGTCCACAGCCACTGCAACCGCAGGTACAGGGTTCGGACCCATCGCAAGTGCAAGGTTCTCCCGTGTCGGGACAAATATCGTGAGACATGGCAACTCCAATCGTCTAGGCGAGTAACTCGGCCGCCGCAAACTCCTCGGGCGTATTGACGTTCTCGAAGCAGAGCGTCGAGCCGGCGACCGCGACAATCTGAGGCTCGTCCAAATACCCGGCGTTCACCCGGTCGATCAGGCAGCGGATTCGCTGACGGTCACCGGCGAGCAGTTCTTGGGCAACCGGCGCACACGCGTCACGACGCCAGACGGCGCACAGCGGCTCAATCCCCCGCTCCTCGCGCGGCACGCACACGTCGAGCGCCTCAGCCTCAACATGACCAGCAAGCGCGCCGATGAGTTCCGGCGAGACAAACGGCATATCGCAGGCAACGATCGCCGCGAAAGGCAGCCGAGCCGCAGCCAACGAGCTCGCGATGCCGCGCATGGCGCCCGCCGAGCCTTCAAGGTCCGCCACCACACGCGGCACCAGGCCGCCAAACGCGCGCTCCTCAAGATAGGCGAGCTCGCTGGGACGCGACGTCGTCACGACCAACTCGCCGGCAACTGGCGCCAGCCGGCCCAGCACGCGCTCGATGAGCGGCTCGCCGCAAAACGCCATGCGCGCCTTATCGCAGCCCATGCGCGAGGACAGCCCACCCGCCTGGACGACACAAGAAAGATCGGCACGTCTTACGGTAGTCATACGGCAAAACACCTCCATCAGCACGTTCAAAATCCAGCGCACGAAGCTAAATACAGCCGCCGAAATAGCGGCGCTACGAAAAGCTCGTGCAAAAACAAAACAGCGCCTTTGCGGCACGCAGCAAGACCGCGAGCGCAAAAGCGCTGGTAGCGTATGGCGGGAACGTATGTGAATCGAACACATCCAAGACGTTTTGCACGTCTCGCAACGGTTTTGAGGACCGCGGAGCCCACCGGAGCCCATCCGTTCCCAAGTGCGGCGGTATTTTACCAAACCGAAACGGCCCCATCCCAAAAAGACGAGCAAAAAGTTGCGGTGGAATAGTTCCTGTATTTGCTGCCAAAGCCTCCAAATAGGAACTATTTCACCGCAACTGAGGAGGTGGGGCGGGGCAGCCGATCTAGCGCAGGGAGCGCAGGCCGCCGGCTTCCTTGTCGAGCACCGTAAAGCGTACGGCATCCAGGTGCTCCAAGATGCTGATGGCACGTTTGCGCGACACACCCAGGGCCTCGCGCAGCACGCTCGTGGTGGCAGCGCCGCCGGCTGCCTCAATGGCAGCGGCAACAAGCTCGCGCGCATGGGCCTCGGCGGCAGCGGACAGGGCAACGTCGCGCTCGACCTTAACGATCGAGCGGTTGAGCGAAAGCTCGCGCAGGGCACGCGTCATGGTGTCGCGATCGAGCTGCAACTGCTCGCCCACTTCGGGCAACGTCGGTGCATCGAGGCCGGCTTCGTCCAGCAAGGCAACGATACGTTCGCAGGCCTCGCGCACCACACGCGCCGCGGCGGCAGCGGAGTGCGGGTCGAATACCTCGGCCCCCTCGGCGGCACACACGCCACGCGAGCAGCCCTCGGCAATCAGAGCCGCGGCAACGCCATCATCAGCGACAGGCCACGCAGCATGGGCAACGGCGCCGGGCGTAAAGCCCGTCTGCTTGGGCGCCGCCGCGTGCATGGCAGTCAGGGTCGCCGTCAGCACGTCCATGGCGGCATCGAGCACGGCAGCATTCGCATACAGCGTACCGCCCGAGCCCGCAAGCTCGCGCACAACACCTCGCGCTACCAACTCGTTCAACGCGGCATCGGCCTCACCGGAAACAAGATCGAGCGCCGCGGCAACGTCGGCGACCACGACTGGCAACGTCTGCAGCGCCAGCCACGCGTCCACACCAGCGACGGCATCGCCGGTCTCAAGCGCTGCAAGCAGCGCGCGCTCCCCCGCCGAAAGCTCGCGCGAGCGACGGCAGCGCGATAGCAGCACGCGCCCTCCGCCAATGAGCATAACGGGCGAATACGACAACACCACGGCATGGTCTCCGGCTCGCAGCGGTAGCGGCTCCTCCAAGCGCACCTGTACGGTACGGGTCTCGCCCACCGCCATAGGGGCCTCGCCCTCCATGAGCATGATGCGACCGACGACCTCGGCCGTGCCGGCCATCACATGCACACGCGCGCCCGACTCGAGCACGCGCGGCTTGGCGCCCTCGCGGCCCAGGTAGGTGAGCGTCATCATAAAACGCAACGTCTGACCAAAGCGGCCCGCCACGCCCAGCATCTCGCCACGGTCAAGCGCCGCGACACCGTCACCAACCAGGTTGAGCGCCACGCGTTGCCCAGGCAGCGCGCGCGGCGTATCGCCATGAACCTGAATCCCGCGCACACGACAGACCGTACGCGACGGCAAAGCCATCAGCTCGTCGCCCACCGCAACTGGCGCATCGTGCAGCGTTCCCGTAACGACGGTGCCAACACCCTTGATCGTAAAGCAGCGGTCAATCGGCAGGCGAGGTGCGGCATCGCTCCGCTCGGAACGGTCACGACAGGCATCCCAGCAGGCACTTACCTGCTCGTCGAGCACCGCAAGCAGCCCGTCGATCCCATCGCCCGTCTTAGACGACACGGGCACAATGGGCGCGCCCGCAAACACGGTACCCGACAAAAAGTCATCGACATCGAGCTCGGCAAGCTCGGTCATCTCGGCATCGGCCAGGTCACACATCGTCAGCGCGACCACCATATGCGTAACGCCCAAAAGCTCCAGCACATGCACGTGCTCGCGGGTCTGCGGCATCACGCCCTCGACGGCCGAAACCACCAGCACGGCCACGTCGATGCCTGTCGCACCCTGCACCATGGCGCGCAGGTAATGGGCATGCCCCGGCACATCGACCAGGCCCACGATCTTGCCGCTCGGCAGCGCCAGTTCGCCAAAGCCCAGCTCCACCGTCATGCCGCGACGACGCTCGACCTCTAGGCGATCGGGGTTCTTGCCGGTCAGCGCCTCGATCAGCGCCGACTTACCGTGGTCGACGTGGCCCGCCGTACCAACGATAACGGGACACTCCACCAGCGCTTGAACCTCACTCATCGAGCAATCGCCTTCTTAACGCACGCGACGAGCGTCGACGCCGCCGTCTCGATATCGCGGTCACCCACGAGCGTGCGCACATCAAACAGAATGCGGTCGTGCGAGGTACGCGTGACGACCGGCGTGTCGAAATCTTGGACGAGCGAGCGCTTGAGCGCGTCGACGGACAGGCACCCGTCGACCGGGCAGACGGCCACGCACATGGTGGGCAGCTCCACGGTAGGCAGCGAGCCGCCACCGGGGGTCGACGATTCCTCGACGATCTCCACCTGAACGGCGCACGGACAACCGGCCTTATCGAGCCCGGCGACCATACGATCGCGCAACTTACGTGCGCGACGCTCCAGATGAGCCTGCGGAAGCGTGAGCATGTTGAGCACCGGCACCTCGCGATGGGCCACATCCGCCCCATCCATGTAAATGCGCAGTGTGGCCTCGAGCGCCGCCAGTGCGAGCTTGCCCGGGCGCAGGGCGCGCATAAGCGGATGCGACCCGCAGGCCTGGACCAGATCGCGACGGCCCATGATAATGCCCGCCTGTGCGGCACCGAGCAGTTTATCGCCCGAGCACGACACCAGATCGAGCCCTGCCGAAACCGAAGCCGGCGTGGTTTCTTCGCCGCCACGCACCAAGATGTCGTCGGGCAACAGCGCGCCCGAGCCCTGGTCCTCGTAGAACAGCAGGCCGTGCTTGTGAGCAAGCGCCGCAAGCTCCCGAGAACCCACCTCCTCGTGAAAACCCTCGATGCGATAATTAGAAGGATGGACCTTAAGGATCATTGCCGTATCGGGCGTAATGGCGCGCTCGTAGTCGCTCAAATGCGTGCGGTTGGTGGCCCCGACCTCAACGAGCTTGGCACCCGAGGCCTCCATAACATCAGGGATACGGAAGCTGCCGCCGATCTCGACAAGCTCGCCGCGGCTGACGATGACCTCCTTGCCTGCGGCATGGGTCGCCAGCACCAACAGCACGGCGGCTGCGTTATTGTTAACGACCAGCGCATCCTCGGCTCCGGTAAGCGAGCGGATGAGCTGCGCGGCATGCTCTTTGCGCGATCCGCGCGAGCAAGTGTCCACGCTGTACTCGAGCGTGCTGTAGCCGCGCGCGACCTCGGCCACGGCCTTGGCGGCCGACTCCGCAAGCGGGGCGCGGCCCAAGTTGGTATGGATGACCACGCCCGTAGCGTTGACGGCAGGGCGCAGGCTCGGCAGTGCGGAGCGATGCGCACGCCACTCGATCGCCGAGGCCAAGTCACGCTTAGAGCGTGGGGCGGCACCGGCGCGAATGGCTGCGCGCTCCTCGTCGAGCTCGGCCGTCACGGCGGCATGCACCACCGCGTCGCAGGTCTCCCCCGTCGCCTTCACAACCGGCCACTCGGAAAGCAGCTCGTTGACGGAAGGGATAGCGCGCAGGCGGGCGCGCACCTCATCGGACATGTTCTGGCTATCGCTCATGTGCGGCCTTTCAAAACCAAAGGTGAATCAATCATTCGAACGTCAAACTATCAGCCAATTCAATCGGCTGAGTCAATCAATCGCTATTATCCTCGCGCGCCGCGATCTTTTCCACGCGAACGGCGTTTTCCTGGGTGAGCGCGGCGCCCGTCAACGGGTCCCAACGCAACGGTGTATGGTCGAGCGGGCCCACGCCCAAGGCTTGAGCGCCACCGGCATCGGCGCCAAACGAACGCCCGCCGGGGGCGGCCGACGTAAAGATGCACGCCGGATGCAGATACGGCGTCGTCTCCACGCGCACGCAGTCGCGGCCCATATCGCTCACGAGTTCGACAATCTCGCCGTCGGCAATACCCATGCGAGCGGCGGCATCGGCATTCATCTGCACGGCATCCAGGTCCGATCCAGCCTCGGCGGCACCTTGGGCCGCAAGCCTTCGCGAGGTGTGCGACTCAAAGGGACGGTTGCCACTAATGAGGCGAAACATCCCCGGACCGGGCTCCACCATGGGCGCGATCCAACCGGGAACGCGGCCCAGACCGGTTCGGCCCCACACGTCGCTTGCTAGCGCGATCCTGCCACCGTTCAAGGGAATCACCGGCTCGCCCGTACGCGACGGCAGCGCAACGCCCGTGTCGGCCCAGCCGCGTTCCTTGAGCTCGTCCAGATCGATCCCAAACGGTGCCACCTGGGCAGCCGCCAGATCGTCAGACGTAAACCGGAAGTACTCGCCAACGCCACACGCCTGCGCCAGACCGACAAAGATCTCCCGACCGGGACGCGTGTCGTTATGCAACACGGGCAGCACGGCGTTGCGGTAGAACACGCGCGAATCATTGGCGCCCACGACTGTGCCCACACCGCGATCGGCCTCCAGGTACGTCACGTCGGGCAGCACGAAATCAGAAGCACGCGCCGTCTCGGACCAGCGAATGTCAATCGTCACGAGCAAGTCGAGCTGTTGCAAAATGCCCAACCAAGCCTGCGCATTGCCATAGCCCGCACCGGGGTTACTGGCATAGACGATGAGCCCACGCAAATCGCCGGCAAGAATCGACTGACCGATGGTCGTGCACAGGCCGCGCACCGGATCGACCAGTGGATAGCGCTCGGAGCCCAACTTGGGCTCACGTGGCATCGACGGCGTTGCGAAACGCGCAGGGTCCAAATCGCCCAACGCAAGCGGCGTGGGCGGGTTGAGGGCACCGCCCGCGTGTCCGATGCAGCCCAACAGCACATCGACAAGACAAATCGCGCGCGCGGTCTGGGTGCTATTGGCATACGCGATGCCGATACCGCCATGAAAGCCGGCGTCCACCACGGCAGCAGGCGCCGCGGCAGCCAAATCACGCGCAGTCGCACGGATATCGTCCGCCGGCACGTCGCACATCGACTCGGCCCACTCGGGCGTCCAAGCACTGGCCGCCTGCGCCAGCTCGCCAAAACCCGTGGTATAGCGGGTCACAAACTCGTGGTCATACAGGCCCTCGGCAATCAAGACATGCGCAATGCCCAGCAGCAAGGCAAGGTCACAGCCCGGGCGCACGCGCAGCCAGCGGTCGGCAAGCGCAGCCGAGCCACTGCGCCGGGGGTCGACCACGATAATCTTCGCCCCACGTCGACGAGCATCGTTGAGCGTATCAAAGGCCCCCATCGTCGACGAATCGACGATGGAACGCCCCAGGTACATGATGCAATCGGTATGCGCAAGGTCGGAGGCGGGGCTATAACCCAAGCTATGCTCCCAGCCAGTGAGACGGCTTACCTCGCAGGCGCCATCGGCACCGTACACGTTGGGCGAACCCAGCGCGTGCATAAGACGATAGCCCCAGTAGCGGTCGAACGAGGGCACGCCGAGCGTCATGCCCAGCGCACGAGGCCCGTGCTCGTCAACAATCCCCAAAAGGCGCGCAGCGATCTGCGCGAACGCCTCATCCCAGGAAATCGCATCGAATCCCGAGCCATCAGCTCGTCGGCGCATGGGGTGCAAAATCCGGTCGCGCTCGTCAAACGGCATTGCCAGGCGATGCCGTCCGCGGGCACACAGGGCTCGCGCCGCGCACGGATGCCCCGCAACCGGCAGCTCAGCCACCACACGTCCATCCTCAACATGGGCCGCAAAGGCGCAATCGGCATAGCATCCCCCGCATGTGGTCACCACAGCGCGACCGTCACGCTTCACAGCAGATGCCATCTCGATTACCCCTTTCATCAGCCAAACACAACAGGCCAAAAGCCCGCCAACGAGCCCCGGACCCAAAAAGCCTCCCGCACGGCAACGCCCCGCGGGAGGCCCAACGTCAAACAGACGGTACCTTACGCCTCGGACTTCTTGGCGTAGATAAACCAGTAGCCGAGCGCGACCAGAACCGCGCCGCCCACGATGTTGCCCAGCGTGGCGGCGGACAGGTTAAACGCAATGCCCGCGGCGTTGAGCGCATCGGCGCCGGCGACGTCGGCACCGTAGCCGCACGCATGCATCACGGCGCCCATGGGCAAAAAGTACATGTTGGCGACGCAGTGCTCAAAACCGCAGGCCACAAAGGCGGCGATGGGAAGCAAAATGCCCACAACCTTATCGACCACGGTCTTGCCGGCGGTACCGATCCACACGGCCAGGCACACAAAGATGTTGCACAGGATGCCGCGGAAGAAGATCGTCACCCAGTCGACCGTCACCTTGCCGGCGGCGACGCTCACCATGGAATTGGCAACCGCCTCGCCGTTGAGCTTGTAAATGCCGGCCATGCACACCAAAAAGACGATGAACAGGGCACCAGCAAAGTTACCAAGCCACACGACGACCCAGGCCTTGAGCATCTGGACCAGGGTGATCTTTTTGCTCTTGAGCGCGCAGACCATAAGCGAATTACCGGTGAACAGCTCGGCGCCGCACACCAGCACGAGCACCAGGCCCAGGCAAAAGCACAGGCCGCCCACGACGCGCTGGGCGCCCCAGCCCAGCGTGCTATCGCTCAAGAACACCGTAAAGAACAGACCGCCGAAGGCGATGAACGCACCGGCGAACATTGCCAACAGAAAGGCCTTTGCGACCGGCAGGTTGGCCTTGGTCACACCGGCGGCCTCGGTCTTGGCTTCGATCGCGGCGGGCGCCAGGCAATCGGGAGCGGGGTACTCCACCTTGGAATCTGCCATGTCAATCACTTCTTTCCTAATCAGCAGGGACAAGCGCACCTATTGCTCTTGCCCCAAGCGGACAAAGTGGGAAAAGTCGTTGGCAGCCACGGCGTCATACACGGCGTCGACGGCGTCAAAGACTTCCGGGGACATGGGGTTGTAGAACTCCGTGTCGCCCGGCTGAATCCCAACGAAGACGATATCATCACACGATTGTTCGATTTCCTCGATCAGAATCGACAAAGGAAGCGAATGCGTGGTGAACATCGACTTGCGGGCCACATCGCGCTTGTCGAGCAAGCGGATGGACCCGACGGGCAGCGCCATGTCGGCGGCATCGACCAAAACCAAACGCGGCGGACGCTCGCGCTTGACCTCGATAATATCGTCCTCGGGCGTTTGCCCGCCGTCGATGGTGTACCAACCGGCGATGGGCGCGTCCTCCATCTTTTTGGAGAGCACGGGGCCGGCGGCATCGTCGGCACGCAGCACGCTTCCCGCCGTGAGCACGATACCCGCAAACGGGGCGCCGTTCACACGTCCATCCACAACGCGACCCATTACTGCAACCTTCCCGTCAGATACACGCCCGACACATCGCGCACGCGCTCAACCAGATCGCGGAACTTCATCAGAAACGCGACCTGCTGGGCATGCAGGCCAAAGTCGTCGTCGAACACCGAGATGCCGGCCTTGGCCGAACCACGAAAACCGCGCTCGTCGAGCAGCGTGTCGCAGGCCTCGAGCAGCGACGGCACCGCCGCCTTGTCGAGCTGGCACTCGCCAAAGGAGCGGATGGCCTCGAACTTGGTCTTAGCCTCCCCCTCCGGCAGCGCGTCGACGAGCGAATAGAAGACATCCACCGGCACCGACAGGCGCGGCTCAAAGCAGTCGAGCACGCCGGTGTGGTGGCCCACGGCGAGCGTGTAGTACAGCACGTCGCAGGCCTCCTGGGGAACGTCTTCCTCGGTCTCCACAAACTTCCGCGTGAGCTCATAGAAGACCACCTGGTCGGGCGCATGGCCCAGGCAGGGGTCGGCGACGCCCTCGGCGGCCTCGTCGCTTGCGCGCGAGGCATCGCCAAAGGAGCCGCCGAGCATACCGGGGCCCGCAAAGTAACCAGAGCGGTCCGTGAGCTCCATCTAGCGACCTCCGGCCAGCACCAGATCCTGCAGCGCCGAGTAGACCTCAACGCGGCGCGGATCGTCCTGCCTGTCGATGAGCAGCGCCATGGCACCGCGGATATCGCCCTTGGGCGCGCCCTCGAGCGTGTCCATAAACTCATTGGCCAGGTCGCGGCCGTAACGGTAGCCGCTCATGGCGCGAGCTTCGCGCTCGATGGCAACGCGCAGCTTGTACGGCACGCCGGGGTGCAGGATATCGGCCTGCTCGCCGGCGGCCTCCACCGTGGTCTCGGCATGGAGTTTTTGGTCCAGCAGGCCAAGTGCCATGCCAAAGCCGTAGATGGTCTGCGCGGGGCTGGGCGGGCAGCCGGGGATATAGACATCGACCGGCAAGATCTTGTCCGTGCCGCCCCAGACGCAGTAGTTGTCGTAGAAAATGCCGCCGGTGCAGCCGC
This sequence comes from Collinsella sp., assembly GCA_048298285.1. Taxonomy (GTDB): domain Bacteria; phylum Actinomycetota; class Coriobacteriia; order Coriobacteriales; family Coriobacteriaceae; genus Collinsella. Next base: position 316 of record DBFCNY010000031.1, on the reverse strand, counting down.
ACGCGCCATAGGACACCACGATCTTGGGATCGGGTGCGGCCTCAAAGGCGCGCAGGGCCGGCATGCGCATGGCACGCGTCACGGCGCCGGTGTACAGCAGCACATCGGCGTGACGGGGCGAGGGCACGACCTTGATGCCAAAACGCTCGACGTCGAAGACAGGCGTGATGGAACCGAAGATCTCGATCTCGCAGCCGTTGCAGCCGCCGCAGTCAACACGGTAGACGTACACCGAACGCTTGATCTTCTTAAGAAGGGTCGCCTTGGCCTTCTCGATGCTCTCATCGAGCTCGATCTTGGTCGGGCGGTACTGAAG
>DBFCNY010000030.1:0-2222 GCA_048298285.1 Collinsella sp. | reverse complement strand
GGCCAAGGGAGCGTGACTCGCCCCTACCACCCAAGAAATTAGTGAGCCCAGGGAAAGGCAGAAGCCGCGGCCATGTTCTTGCGCACGAGCTCGTCGCGCACCTGAGCCAGGCCCTGCTCCATGCCCACCACATAGGTCTGCGGGTACAGGAAGCGCTTGAAAGCTGCGTCCAGATGATCGAGCGCCCAAGCACAGCGCTCGCGCGCGTCCTGGATGCTCTCACGCGGAGCCACCGCACTGCCATCGCGCACGATCGGCACCAGCAGCTCGCGATACTCAAGTTCGGACACGTCGGTCACCAGGGCGGCATCATTCACGGCCACGAGGGTATTGCCGCGCGCGGCGCCCTCCCCCGCCAGATGGTCCTCGTCGTAGATCATGTCGCAGACCGGGCCGCCAAAGCCGTCGTAATAACGGCGCACGCGTTGCACACCCGGGATCGTGCGCTTGTAGGGCTGCTCGGAGAGCTTGACCACCGGCGTCCATGGATCTGCCTCGCTCGCACGGCGGGCGGAAAGCTTGTACACGCCGCCCAACGCCGGCTGGTCATAGCAGGTCGCAAGCTTGGTACCCACGCCAAAGCTGTCGATGGGCGCGCCCTGGTCGAGCAGCGACTGAATCGTGTACTCATCCAGATCGTTGGACACCGAGATACCCACATAGGGCAGGCCCTCGGCATCAAAACGGCCGCGAACATACTTGGAGAGCTTGGCAAGGTCGCCGGAGTCGATGCGAATAGCCGACAGGCGCTCGCCCACCGCCTCCATCTCCTTGGCAACCGTAATGGCATGCTCGCAGCCCTCGCGCACGTCATAGGTGTCGATGAGCAGCGTACAATTCTTGGGGCTCGACTTGGCAAAGGCGCGGAAGGCCTCGAGCTCGGAATCGAAGCTCATCACCCAGCTGTGCGCATGCGTGCCAAAGACGGGAATACCGTAACGGCGGCCGGCGAGTACATTGGACGTAGAGGAGCAGCCGGCAACGTAGCTCGCGCGCGCAACGGCCAGGCCGCCATCGGGACCCTGGGCGCGACGCAGGCCAAACTCCGCCACGGGGCGACCGTCGGCGGCGAGCACCACGCGCGCCGTCTTGGTGGCGACAAGCGTCTGGAACCCGACGATGTTGAGCAGCGCCGTCTCGAGCAGCTGGCACTCCAGCGCGGGGCCGGTGACGCGCACCATGGGCTCGCGCGGAAAGACGAGCTCGCCCTCGGGCACGGCGTCGATGTTTACATGCGCACGAAAATCGCGCAGGTAGTCGAGGAATCCAGACTTGAACATCGCACCGCCAGCAGGGGCCTGGAGCGAGGCGAGGTAGTCGATGTCCTCGGGCGTAAAGCGCAGGTTCTCGACCAGCTCGGGCAGTTCGGCGGTGCCGCACATGACGGCATAGGCGCTGCCAAAGGGATGGTCGCGGTAAAACGCGGTAAAACAACCCTGCTCATTGGCCTTGCCGCTCTCCCACAGGCCCTGGGCCATAGTGAGCTCGTACAGATCGGTGAGCATTGCAATGTCGGTGGGATGCGAGATGTCGGTCAAAGCCATGGGGCGACCTTTCGGATGTGTGGTACAGAATTTGAGGGTTAGACGAGAGCAGAGGATGCGGACATAACGCCCGATGCAAATAGGTTAGAGCAGGCCCATGCTGGTCAGGATCGTGTAGCCCATAAAGATGACAAACGCGATGAGGGCAAGGACAATGATGATTTTTTGAGCCGGCGCCATGCCAGGGATCTCGTTCTCGCCCGTAGGTTCCTTGGAGGTAACCATGCGCTGGGCAAAGGTCATCTCGTCACGGCTCGGCTTGGGCTCGACGGACTTGGGACGAGCGGCCTTTTTAGGCTGAGGTTTGGGCGCGGCAGGTGCAGGCTTCGCAGCAGCGGGCTTGGGTGCGGGCGCGGGCTTGCGCTCGGATGCGGCGTTCGAGGCGACCTCCTCGGCCTTCGCACGCTCGGCGCGCAGGGCAGCCAGCTCCTCACGCTCGCGACGGGCCTCTTCCCGAGCCTCGCGGCGGGCCTTCTCAGCGCGGAGCTCTTCCAACTCAGCGCGCTCCTCGTCGGACAATGGTTGGGACTCAAGCTCGGCCATGGTATAGCCCTTTCTTTTAAAAAAAGCCGCCGACACAATGTCAGCGGCTTATCAAATCCCAGGGTGGAGACGAAGGGAGTCGAACCCTCGGCCTCTGCCATGCGACGGCAGCGCTCTCCCAACTGAGCTACGTCC
>DBFCNY010000029.1:0-15195 GCA_048298285.1 Collinsella sp. | reverse complement strand
GACCTTAAACCAGATAAAGTCGGTCTTCTTGGCGACGGGGACCTTTTCCTTGCTCTCGCTCTTGGGGGCGCTGCCGCCGCCCGATGCGCTCCCGCCGCAGCCGACAAGGGCAAACGCGGCAAAGAGGGCGATGCAAAGGGAGAGGATCGATAGGGTCTTTTTCTTCATGGTGGCGTCCTCCTTGTCTGCCGATGACATCACGGCGCCGCATGCTGTTGGGGTACTGATTGCGCTGGCGGCGGATGTCTCTGTGTACTGTGCGGCTTATGCCTCCGTTCATCGCTTATGGCCGTTGCTCGGCCGTGCCCCAACGGGTCCCTTACTTATAGATATGCCCCAGTTTGTGCCGTTCGGGAGTCTCGAAAGGTGGGCCATGTGTCCCATGTTTGCGTTGACATGGCCTATCGTGTGCCATAGAAATCCGCGATGGCCAGGTGCGCTGACGCTCGCGTACTTATGGGCTAGACTTAGCACCATTACGTGATCGATGCGGTCGGCCGACGTCGGCCGCCCGACCGATATATATGACTTGAAGGTGCGTGTGCGTATGAGCCAAGAGATGATGGATAAAACCTGTCGCGGTTTTGCCGAGGCGCTGGCCGCGCGCGAGCCAGTTCCCGGTGGTGGCAGCGCGAGCGCTTTTGTGGGCGCGCTGGGCGCCTCGCTGTGCGGAATGGTTGCCCGCTACGGTGCGACCAATCCCGCGCTTGCTGATCGTGCGGATGACCTGACGCGTGCGTTTGCCCAGGCAGACGAATTGGCGCAGGAACTAGTGGGCCTGGTTGCCGAGGATGTGCGTGCGTACGGCCAGGTGTCTGCGGCATACGGTATTCCGCGCGAGGACCCGGCTCGACCGGCTGCGATTCAGGACGCGTTGCACGTGGCGGCCATGCCGCCGTATCGGATCATGGATGCCTGCGGGCGCGCGCTGGCGCTGCTCGAGGACATGGCAGACAAAGGCTCGCGCCAGTTGCTGTCCGACGTGGCGTGCGGTGCCGTATTCTGCCGCGCTGCCATGCAGGGCGCGAGCCTGACGCTCTTTGCCAACACCACATCTATGAAAGACCGGGCGCGCGCCGAGGAACTCGAGGCGGCGTGCGATGAGTTGCTCGACACATGGTTGCCGCGCGCCGATGCGCTGGCGCGCCGCGCCTCCGACGCTGCAAGAAAGAGGGGATAGCCATGGCTGAGCTACTGAAGGGTGCTCCCGTCGCCCGCGCTTTGACTGAGGAGCTCGCTGCCCGCTGCGCTGCGCTGCGCGAACGCGGTGTTGTTCCGACGCTTGCTATCGTGCGTGTGGGTGAACGCGAGGACGACCTATCCTACGAGCGCGGCGCCCTTAAACGCTGCGAAAAGGTTGGCATCGAGGCGCGTCGCGTGTTGCTTCCTGCCGGTGTTTCGCAAGACGAGCTGTTGACGGCCATCGAGGACATCAATGCCGACTCGGCTGTTCATGGCTGTCTGATGTTTCGCCCGCTGCCCGCCGGCCTTGACGAGAACGCCGTCGCCGCAGCGCTCGATCCCGCCAAGGACGTTGACTCCATGACGCCGGCTTCGCTGCTCACCACGCTTTCGGGGCGCGGCGAGGGTTTTGCCCCCTGCACAGCTGAAGCCGTGCTTGCTTTGCTGGATCATTACGGCGTTGAGCTGGACGGCGCCAAAGTTGCCGTGGTCGGACGCTCACTGGTAATTGGCCGCCCCGTTGCCGCCATGCTTACGGCGCGCAACGCAACCGTGACGACGTGCCATACGCATACGCGCGATCTTGCCGCCGAGTGCTGTGCTGCCGACATTGTGGTTGCCGCCGTTGGACGCGCGCGCACGATTGGCGTAGATGCGGTCCGCGAGGACCAGGCGATTATCGATGTTGGCATTAATTGGGACGAAGCCGCTGGCAAGCTGGTCGGCGACGTCGATTTTGATGCCGCGGAGCCGGTTGTTGGCGCAATCACCCCCGTGCCGGGTGGCGTGGGCGCCGTGACGACAGCAATTCTCGCCAAGCACGTGATCGAGGCGGCTGAGCGCGCGGTAAAATAGGCGTTTGGAGGCTGTTTAGGGGGTTGGTTAGATACCCCGTGGTCAAAAAATGCCAAATATGAGTACTGTTGCCAAGTTAGTCACATATGTTTGAGATCATTTTGGCTCTTTAGCGATAAGTAATATCGTTAAAGAGCCAATTTTATTGGACGTATGGGGAATTACTAGACTCAGTTTTTGGACAGGTGAGGATTCCCGGCGCCCGGAACAGTGCAATTTGCTGCCACTAAATTTGTGACAGTACTCATATTTGGCATTTTTTGACCACGGGGGCTGCCGAGGCCGTGGTTTCGCCCTTTCTGCGCCGAAGCGATACACTGTTGCCGTTTGATTTCTTCGCTCAAGGAGGATGCGCATGCCGTGCACAACGATTCTGGTCGGTAAAAACGCAAGCTACGACGGGTCGACCCTGGTCGCGCGTAACGAGGACTCGTCCAACGGGGTATTTGAGCCCAAGCGCATGCGCGTAGTGCATCCCGACGAGCAGCCGCGTGTCTACACGAGCGTCCTGAGCCACCTGACCGTTGAGCTGCCCGATAACCCCATGCGCTATACGAGCGTCCCCGATGTTGTCCCGGGCCACGGTATCTGGGCCGAGGCCGGTTTCAACGAGCTCAATGTTGGCATGTCCGCAACCGAGACGCTTACCACCAACGAGCGCGTCCGCGGCGCCGATCCGCTCGTGGACTACGTGCCCGCCAAGGGCAACGAGGGTGAGGACGGCTATGTGCCGGCGCAGCCCGGTGGCCTGGGCGAGGAGGACATGGTGACCCTGGTGCTGCCGTATGCCAAGTCCGCCCGCGACGGCGTGCGTATCTTGGGCGACCTGCTCGAGCGCTACGGCACCTACGAGAACAACGGCATCGCCTTTAGCGACGTGGACGAGATCTGGTGGCTCGAGACCATCGGTGGTCACCACTGGATTGCCAAGCGCGTGCCTGACGACGCCTATGTGACCATGCCCAACCAGTTGGGTATCGACAGTTTTGACCTGGATGACGCCGAGGGCGCCCAGGCCGACCACATGTGCTCCGCCGACTTGCGCGCCTGGATGGCCGAGTGGCATCTGGACCTGACGCTGGGCGTCGAGGGCGACGGCCTGGCTGCGGTCTTTAACCCGCGCGAGGCCTTTGGCTCGCACAGCGACAGCGACCACGTCTACAACACGCCGCGCGCGTGGTACATGCAGCGCTGTCTCAACCCCAGCGACGTGTGGGATGGCCCCGACGCCGACTACACGCCCGAGAGCGACGATATCCCCTGGAGCCGCGTGCCCGAGCGCAAGGTGACCATCGAGGACATCAAGTACGTGCTCTCGAGCCACTACCAGGGCACGGAGTACGACTGCTACGGCAGCAAGGGCACGCCCGCCACGCGCGGCGCCTATCGCCCCATCGGCATCAACCGCAACAGCCAGCTCGCCGTGTTGCAGCTGCGTCCCTATGCGCAGCCGGCCTATCGCGCCGTGCAGTGGATGGCCTTTGGCTCCAACTCGTTTAACGCGCTGGTTCCGCTGTACGCCAACGTCGAGACCATGCCCGAGTACTATGCCGACACGCAGGCTCGCGTGACGTCCGAAAACTTCTACTGGGCCAACCGCCTGATCGGCGCGCTGGCTGACGTCCGCTTCCATGAGTGCGGCCGCGCTGTGGAGGACTATCAGGAGAAGGTCGGTGGCATGGGCCACAAGCAGATCCATGACGTCGACGCTGCCGTAGCCGCTCTGCCCGAGGTCGAGGTGCCTGCCGAGCTTGCACGCGCCAACGAGGCCTTTGCCGAGCGTGTTCGCGTGGAGACCGATGCCCTGCTGGGCAAGGTGCTCTACACCACGAGCTGCGCCATGAAGAACTCTTTCGCGATGAACGACAACGTGAGGTAGGGATTTCCCGTCGATCGAATAGCGCTAAAACGCTTTGTCGCTTTCGCTCAATCTTGGGTACAAGAACGCCAATGCAGTTGTTTGTGATTGGAGACAACCATGGTTATGAAACTCGATCAGCTTGTTAACGGCGCCATTAACGTGGGCTTTGGCGCTGCCGCCGTTGCTGTCGAAGGCGGCAAGAAGGTCCTCGACGACCTTAACACCAAAGGCGAGCAGGTCCGCAAGGACACCGCCACCCCCGATATCGCCCGCAGCGTGTCCGACATGTTCGAGCAGGCCGGTGGCACCATCTCCGATCTGACCGAGCGCTTGGGCATACAGGGCGAGACTGCGGCCCAGCGCGTGCTCGACGAGCTCATCCTTGCCCGCGTCCGCGTTATGACCGCCCCTGAGCGCACGGCCTTCCTAGCCCATGTGCGCGACATCGTCGATTCGGTCGAGGACAACGTGACCTCGGTGCCCGTCGAGTCCGTTGAGCCCGACGATGCGAAGGATACCGAAGAGGCCGAGTAGCAGCGCAGATGGCAGATTCCACCACCGATTACAACAATCTAGATCCTTTGGGTGACGAGGCGGCGGTTGTCGATGAGGTCGATGCCGCCGTCTCGGGCGCTCGCAAAAAGCCGCGCGCTGTCGATATGGTGCCCGAAGAGCCCGACGCGATGGCGCCGGACGAGGAATACCAGCTCACGCCGGCGGGTCGTCGCGAACGCATCGGGCAGATTGTTCGCTTGGTCAAAAAGTACCGTGTGTGGGATAACCTCACGCCGGTTCGCTTGCGCCGCCTGCTCGAGGAGCTCGGCCCCATGTTCGTCAAGATGGGGCAGATTCTGGCCAACCGGTCCGAGATTCTGCCGCAGCGCTTTTGCGATGAGCTGCGCCGTCTGCGTTCCGACGTGGAGCCGGTGCCGTACGAGGTAGTGCTCCGCTGCTTGGAAGAGGAATACGGCCTGCGCCTGGGGGAGATGTTCGATGCGATCGACCCCAATCCGCTTGGTAGCGCATCGCTCGCGCAGGTGCACCGCGCTCGTCTGGTGACGGGCGAGGACGTGGCCGTTAAGGTGCAGCGCCCCGGTGCGCAGCAGGTTATGGCACAGGACATCGATATCATCCGCTCGGTGGTGCGTATCGTTTCCAAGTTCGTCAACACCGATCAATTCGTTGATCTGCACGGCGTAGTCGAGGAGTTGTGGACCTCGTTTCGCGAGGAGACCAACTTTTTGGCCGAGGCCAAAAACCTCAACGACTTCTACGAGTTCCATAAGAGCGTTCATGGCGTGACGTGCCCTAAATCCTATCTGGACCTGTGCACCGAGCACGTGGTGGTTATGGACTACGTCGACGGCATTTCGATCGCCGATCCCGAACGCTTGGTGGCCGAGGGCTATGACTTGGAAAAGATCGGTGCCGCGATTGTCGAGGACTACTCGACGCAGGTGCTCGATGACGGTTTTTTCCATGCCGACCCGCATGCGGGAAACATCATTCTCAAGGACGGCATCGTCTACTTTATCGACTTGGGCATGGTCGGACGCATGTCGAGTCACGATCGCGGTATCGTCAAGGATATGATTTTCGCCGTGGCCGAGGGTGACGTGCCCAAGCTCAAGGATTCGCTCATGCGCTTTGCCGTGACGCGCGGCGATTCGGCCGAGCTTGACCATTCGGCCTTTTTGTCCGACTTGGACTTTATTGTTGCCGACTTTGCCGGGCTCGACCTTAAAGACCTGGATATCGGCGAGTTTTTGACCTCGCTGTTAAACCTCGCGCGCAAAAATGACGTTGAGCTGCCGAGCGTGGTGACGATGTTCGCCCGCGGCATGGTGACGCTCGAGGGCCTGTTGACCGAGTACATGCCCAACGTCAACATGATCCAGATTATCCAGACGCACATCAAAAACGAGAAGAGCGCCTATGCGCGCGCGCGTGATATGGGACGCGATCTTGCCGCGAGCAGCTATCGCGCGGCAAAAGGCTCGCTTGAGGCAGCCGAGTATCTGGGCTTGGCTTCGCGCATGCTCACGCGCGGCCAGCTTAAGGTGAACACGCAGATCATGAGCAGCGATAAGGCGCTGCGACAGCTAGGTGGGATTATCGACCGCATGTCGATGGCTATCGTTATCGCCGGTCTGTTTATCGGTTCGTCGGTGGTGTACTACGCGCGCATCGAGCCGGTTGTGTTTGGTATCCCAGTCATTGGCTTTATGGGCTACGTGAGCGCGCTGGTGCTGGCGCTTATGCTGGGTCGCAATATCTGGCTCAACAGCCACGGCGGCAAGCACTAGAGGCTGCGACCGTCACCGCATTCTCCTATCGCAAACAATAGCTTTTACCATGGGCTTCGCCTGCGTGCGAGGCCCTTTTGCGTGATACCATTTTGACGGTAATAATCGATGGCCTAGATGGTGGTGCGGAGACGCACGAATGCGCGGTTTTCCTACGCGTTTGGGAGAATCGGGGTGCAAGTCCCCGGCTGTACCAGTAACCGTAATTCCTCCTGGCTCGGGATGTTCGCGTCGCAGATCGGACGGCGCGCCTGAGCCGTTAAGGTTAAGTCGGATCGCCTCCCATCTTGCACGTTGCCGCGGCGTATGCCGCCGGTGTGCATAGGGCTCTGGAGGGAAGGAGGACCCCGATGGGGGAACTCGAGCGCAACATGCGCGATGACGTGGGGCAGCCTCAAGGCAACGCTCCAAGTACAGACAATGGGGGACAATTGGATATGTTTGAGGACGAGCGCGACCGCGTCTCGCATCGCCGTGGCGCAATTGCGCGCGGCGTAGCCAAGCGCGGCCTGGTGGCATTCCTGGCCTTCGCGATGGCCTTTGGCACCACACCGGCTCAGCTGTGGGCCGAGGGCGCCGAGGGCATTGCCGAGGCTGTGGCTCAGGCGGCACCGCTTGCCGAGAACGGCTCTGGTGAGTCCGCGACAAGCCCTGCTGCCGACCTCAATGCGAGCGGCATGGTGGCGAATGGGGGCACTGCCGAGCAAGATGCCACTGCGACAGCTTCGGGCCCTACCGACAAGACTGAGGACGATAGCGCTGCCGGCAATGAGGCACCGGCTGCATCGACGTCCGATGCCTCGAAGCAGGACACCGCCGTTGTCTCTGCCGCTGGAGAGGCCAAGGCTCAGCCTGCCAAGGCAGAGAGCCAGGAGGTCTCTGCCACGTGCTCCGTCGTCGGCACCGACGCCAAGGGCGCCCAGCAGACCTGGGCCGCCGCGCAGCGGATCACGCTGAAGGAGGGCTCGACCGCGGCCGACCTCTCCGAGCAGCTGTTCAAGCGTGCCGGCCTCAAGGCCGATTACAACCCCAACGGCAGCTGGGGCTGGGCACTCAACTCGATCACGTCGCCCTTCGACTCCGGCCGCACGCTCGCCTACGACTCGGCGACCGGCGCTTACTGGCAGCTGTTCGTCAACGGCAGCGCCTCCGAGTTCGGCGCGGGCGGCTACACGCTCAAGGACGGCGATTCCGTCGTCTGGTGCTACGCGAAGTACGGTGACCCCGCGCCCGCCAATCAGATTTCCGTTAGCTGCACCGTTATCGGCCAGGACGCCTCGGGCGCTCAGCAGACATGGGCGCAGCCCACGACAGCTTTGGTGGAAGAGGGCGCGACCGCTGCTGATCTTTCCGAGCAGGCCTTTAAAAAGGCTGGCATTGGCGCCAAAACGGGGAAAGGCACGTACGGCTGGTATCTCGAGTCGCTGACTTCACCGTTCAACAAGACCGTGACGCTTTCGAGCGAGAAAGTTAACGAAAATACTTGGAAATTCTGGCAGTTCTTCGTTAACGGTCAGGCGGCCAATGTCGGCGCGGGCAATTACACACTCAAGGCCGGGGACAAGGTTACCTGGGTCTATGGCTTTGATGGAACCATGCCCGGCCAGGTTTCCGTTTCAATGGAGATCATCGGTAAGAAGGATGAGAAGGCGCAGCGCTGGACCGATCCTTCGACGCAGGTGTTTGTCGAGGGCACGACGATCAAGGACGCTTCCGCTGCCTACTTCGATGCCATTGGCATTGAGTCCAAGATGTACGACCAATTTGGTTATTGGGGTGTTCATAGTCTTGTCTCCCCGCTTGATGGCACCGAGCTGTCGGGTGCATGGTCGTTCTTTGTCAACGGCGTTCCCGGGCCTCAGCTCGATAGCGATTACGTGCTCAAGTCGGGCGACAAAATCGTCTGGGCTTACGCCCCTGGCGACACCGTTCCTAATCCCGATGAAGTCGTAGTCGATCCGAGCGCTTCGCGCCCGACCGATTGGAAAGCCGACTGGAGTGGCAATTCCAATGCGGTGGTCAAGAACGTGTCCACGCCTACGGGCGCGCTGGCAAGCTCTTGGACGTTCGATTGGAGGGCCTACTCGGGTGCCACGTATTCCAATGCGAGCGAGCCTATTGTCGTGAACGGCAACGTTTACCTTGCCGTGAACAAGCGTTTGCTTAAGATCGACGCCGAGTCGGGCAAGGTGCTTGCCGAGTCGAACCTTCAGACTGCGATTGGCTACACCACGCGTCCGATTTATACGAAAGGCTTGGTCATCGTCCCGCTTGACGGCGGTGCGGTCCAGGCTCTGACGGCCGATACGCTGACGACGGTTTGGGTCACTGACTCTGTGAGCAAATCTGCCCAGTCGAATTCCCAGCTGACGGTCGATGGCAACTATCTCTACGTTGGCACCGTTGATGTTGACTATGGAACGAGTACGTACAATAACGGTCATCTGACGCGTATTAATATCCTGACCGGCGCTGTTTCTTGGCAGCATGTTAATGCTGATGAGGGCTACTACTGGACGAGCGCTACAGTGGGCGACGGCTACATTCTGGTTCCGACGAGTGCAGGTACCGTTGAGATGCTGAGCAAGTCGACGGGTGATGTGCTTGGCAGCGTTTCGGTTGGTGCCATCGTCAACTCCGGCTGTGTGCTGTCCAAAGACGGCAAACATGCCTATGTGATCTCGCGCGACGGCAAGCTCCACGTGCTGGCGCTGTCCGACGCAAAGGCAAGGGCAAATGCCTCTTCGCGCATTTCCGAAGAACGCGTCATCGATCTTGGCCTTACGGGTTGTGCCTGCATGCCCACGCTGTATGGCAATAAGTTAATTGTCGGTGGCGAAGTTTCTGGCGGTTCGGCGCTGGCGATTGTCGACCTTGATAACGACTTTGCTACGACGTTGGTTTCGTCTGCCGATGGCTCCGTGCTTCCTGCCGGTGGCATCAAGGGCGCACCGCTCGTGAGTGTCCAGGCAGATGGCGCGTACGTTTATTTCACTGTCAACTATGGTGCGACTTCCGACTATGTGAACTACACCTCGGGCGGTGGCGTGTATCGCTATAAGATGGGTGACACACAAGCGACCGGTGCGTTTAGCGCAGCGGGACACAACAATTACTGTGACTCGCCGATTGCCTGCGATGCCAAGGGTAACCTCTACTACATCAACGATTCCGGCGCGCTTTTCAAGCTGAGTGGTTGCGTTAAGGTCTCGTTTGAGACTGGCGAGGGTTCTAAGGTCGACTTCCAGACTACGGCCGACGGCAAGCTGGTCAAGCCGGCCGATCCGACGCGCGATGGCTACACTTTCGGCGGTTGGTATACCGATGAGGCTTGCACGCAGGCGTATGACTTCAGTACGCCGGTGACGGCCGATCTGACGCTGTATGCCAAGTGGACCAAGAATGCTGTTAACCCTGGCGGCAATGGCGGCTCTGGCTCCAATGGCGGCAATGGCGGCGCTGGCAACGGTTCCGGTGCTGGCGCTGGCACGGGCACGGGTTCCGGCTCCGGCACGAAGGGCCAGCAGGCTGGCGGCGCTGTCGCTCCGGGTCATAAGCCGACGACCAAGACGACGGTGTCGACCAAGACCGAGACCAAGGACAACAAGTCCGGCAAGAAGGACTCCGATAAGTCCGATAAGAAGGACGAGAAGAAGTCTGACAAGAAGTCTGACAAGAAGGACAGCAAGTCCGACAAGAAGTCCGATTCCAAGTCCGATACGGGTACTGCTTCCACGACTACTGCTAAGAAGTCCTCTAGTGCTTCCGAGCAGGAGACTGGCACCAACCCGCTCGCCATTGTTGGCGTTGCCGCTGGCGTCATCGGTCTCGCCATCGTCGGCGTGTTCGTGTTCACCAAACGTCGGTAGGTGAGGGCTGTGTCCAATAAATCCAAGGACGCTGACCCCAAGCAACCAGATTCCTCGTTCATTCAGTTCGACGATGCAAAGCAACAGGGCGCCGCTTCGGCGGCGTCCGCCTCTCGTCGCAAGGCGCTTGCTGGCGTCCTGACCGCCGCGTGCGTTGCGCTGATTGTCATATCGCTGGGCTTCGTCCATCCTTCCGAGAGCGGCGCCTGGTCCATTGACTGGATCGTTCAGACCGTGACGGGGGAGAGCGTCGTCGCGAAGGACGCCAAGGGGTCTGACTCGACCGCCGCTTCGGGTAAAGCTGGCTCCAAGGATTCCAAATCTTCGGATGGTGCGAACGACGAGTCTAAGGGTCCGGATGAATCTGACTCTAAGAAGGAGTCCGAGTCTTCGGACAAGGAATCAAACAAGGGCTCGGATGGCAAAAAGTCCGAAGACAAGGATGGCAAGAAGTCTGGAGAGAAGAGCAGCAATAAAAAGACCGACGGCAATCAGTCGACTTCTCAGAACTCGACTTCTTCTGACGGGGCCGGCTCTACGCCTGGCGCTTCCTCCTCATCCAGCGGGGCATCTTCTGCCCCCGATAGCGGCAACGCCTCTACTGGCGACCAGGGCAGCTCGCAGCAGCCTAGCTACGTCACGGTAACGGTTTCGGTCACATCGAGCGCTGTGGGCAATCCTGTGTCCTCTGGTGGCACCTTTACCTTTAACGAAGGCGCTACTGTCTACGATGCCCTGTGTGCGCTGGGCCTTTCTGTCAACGCGCATGGCTCGTCGTACGGCACGTACGTTTCCGCGATTGGCGGTTTGGCCGAGAAACAGCACGGCGGCACGAGCGGCTGGATGTACTCCGTCAACGGCACATCGCCCATGACGGCGTGCAGCAACTACGTTCTCTCCAACGGCGACAACGTGGTCTGGTATTACGTTACAGGCTAGAGGCCTCGACGTAGCGCGCCAGACGGGCGGTTCGGACAAACATCCGGGCCGCCCGTTTTTCATGCGAATGGGACCGGGCCGCCCGGTCTCTCGGCAAACAAAAAAACCGGTTGGAACGGGAATTCCAACCGGTTATACATTCAAGCAAATAGTGAATCGACTACGACCGTGCGCCCTCGAGGAAGAAGCGGCGGCTAAAGTAGTTGTACCAGGTGACCAGGAACGTGGCGATGGCCTTCATGGCCTGGTAGCCGATGCTCAAAAACGTGACGCCCACAAACATATACAGGTCGTTGAGGCCTAGGCCGATCACCGACAGGATGGTGAAGATCGTGAACTCGCGCTTGCGGCTCATGCCCTCGCGATGGTCGAACACGTACTTCATGCTGAGCCAGTAGTTAACCACGACGGACGTGATAAACGAGATCGTGGTGCTCATCAAAAAGTCGAGGTGGAACAGCTCGACGAGCGCAATGAGCATGCCCCAGTCGATGCCAAAGGAGATAAGACCCACGACAGCGAACTTGAGGAACTGCTTGGTATGAGGTTGTGCCAGTGCCTTGCGCACGTAATCACATCCAATGCGTTGACGAAATCGAGCAGAGGATACTTTAGAGCTTTTGCAAGGGAAACGTAAGGGCTTTGCCAAGAACTATACGAACTCGCCAAATATTCAAGAGGTAATCCGCAAACGTTGCAAATCTTCCCGTAAACGAGCAAGGCCCACGAACAGCGCAGCGCTCGACGCGCGTCATCCGTGGACCTCGTAGCGCAACGAGGAGGCCGAGCTACTTGGTCTCCTCGCCCTCCAGGAAGATCTTTCGGGTCACAAAGTTGTAGACCATAACAAGCGCGGTGGCGCAAATCTTGGCGATATTGGCCTCGAGCCCCAGACCGGCGTTGAGCGCCAGCACGATACCGTCGTTGAGCGCCAGGCCGATTACGGACAGCACGACAAAGATAATGAACTCGCGGCGGCGGCTCATGCCCTCCTTGTGTGCAAACACGTACTTCATGCTCGCGACGTAGTTAAAGATGAGCGAGACGATAAAGCCGCTGGTATTGGCGATCAGGATGTTAAGGCCCAGACCGTAGTGGAGCAGATTCATGATGCCAAAGTCGATGACCGTGGCGACGACGCCGACGACGCCAAACTTCATAATCTGCGCAAGGAGCTTTTGCATGGTACCTGCCTTAGGATTGCGCCGGGGCGCCGTGGGGATGATGAACTCAGCAAGTTTAGCCAATCCCCACGGGTGGAGCTAGGCGCGCTCCTCGATAGCACCGTTTCTATATGCATCGAGCAGTTGGCGTAGGTCCTGGATCTGGCTGCGGATTTTGGCACCCGTATCGGTGTCGCTTACCATGCGGCGGCGGTTGGCCTCGTCAAAGCGGTTGGTCTCGCTCTCGATGTCTACATTGCGGGTAAGTGCTTCGGCAACCGTGGTAAAGGCCCGGTGCGACTTAAGGCGGCATCCGCGCGAGCTCGAGATAAGTGTGTAGCCGGCGATGCCCGTCTTGGGATGGTAGGCGCGGCAGAAGCCGCCATCGATGACCAGCAGCTTGCCCTCGGCGCGGATGGGCTGCTCGCCCTTGGTGGTCTTGACGGGCGTATGGCCATTGATGATGTGACCGGTCGGCGAACATGCCATGGGGGCAACGCCGAACTCGCGCATGATGTCGTCGCAGACCGAGGGCGACTTGGTTAGCGTAAAGTACGGGTCCATCGGCTCGACCCAGGTGCTCTTATCGGCGATGTAGGCGCGCTCAAAGGTACGAACCAGGCGTCCGCTGGCGGGTGAGTTAAAGCCGATCCACAGGTACCACATCCAGTCGAGGGCGTCGCGGTCGCCGACGCGCCAGGCTCGGCGGGCGATATGGTCGCAAAAATCGAGATAATCGCGGCCTGCGTGCCAGGTGCCCAGGCAGTTCATGCTGCTAAAGGTACCATCCTCGTTGAGCGGCACGCAGCCATGGAACAGCAGATTGCCGTTGGTGACCTTGTACATCGAGCCGTGGGTGTAGAGGAAATCGATATGGCGATGCAGGTGATCGGCGGTGACAAACTCGGACACGAGCTTGTCGATGACGTGTTGCTCCTGGGGCGTGAGCGTGTAGGGGTCCGTCGGGTCGACGGTGGGGAAGTCGTTGGTCGTGAGCGGCCACACGCTGCCGTCGGCGAGCGTGACCGTGCCGGTGTCGTGGTCGATCTTGTCGAGCAACAGACGGTCGGCCATGTCGAACTCGGGGTGACGCTGGATAATCTGGCCCTCGAGTTTAAAGAGCAGCACGTTGATGGCCTTGATCAGCGGGCTGATCGGCTCGCCGGCGGTATAGGTGGCGTCGGCAAAGGCGACAAGCTCGCGCAGCGAGATGCCATAGTCATTCTCGAGAATCTCGTAATTGTCGTAGCGCAGGTTGTTGCGCAGCACCGTGGCGATGCAGGCGGGCTCGCCGGCGGCGGCGCCCATCCACAGCAGATCGTGGTTGCCCCACTGGATGTCGAGCGAATGGTAGGTGAGCAGGCGGTCCATAATCTTGGCAGCGCCGCCGCCACGGTCAAAGATATCGCCCACCAGGTGCAGGTGGTCGACGGCCAGGCGCTTGATGAGCGAGGCGAGCGACTCGATAAAGTCGTCGGCGCTGGCGGTCTCCAAGATGGATTCGATAATGCGCTCGTGATAACGCACGCGGTAGTTGTTCTCGTCTGGATGCGTGTGCAGCAACTCGTCGATGATGTAGGCGTAATCGCGTGGGATGGCCTTACGCACCTTGGAGCGCGTATAGCGGCTCGAAAGCGAGCGGGCAACCATGATGAGCCGGTCGAGCGTGGTCTTGTACCAGGTGGGGGAGTCCTCGTGCTGGCTGCGGACAAGATCGATCTTCTCGCGCGGATAGTAGATAAGCGTGCACAGCTCGCCCTTTTCGTCAAAGGTGAGCGTGTCGCCAAAGATCTCGTCGACATGTTCGCGCACGACGCCCGAGCAGTTGTTGAGGATGTGCATAAAGGCTTCGTACTCGCCGTGCACGTCGCTCATAAAATGCTCGGTGCCTTTGGGCAGGTTGAGAATGGCCGAGAGATTGATGATCTCGGTAAACGCGGATTGCTCGGTGGGAAATTGTCTCGACAGCAGACGCAGATACTTAAAGTCTTGCGGATTGCGATCGAATGCGACCATGAAACACCTTCCAATATGGTTGGTAAAACTGATAAACATCGTCAAACGTTTATCAGTATGCGCCGGCTTTGTTTCGATTTAGCGCCGGTGGCTGAATTGTCGGCTGAACGGTTTGCTAAATCGATTTAGTTGAGGTTGATGTGTCGGTTAAGTGGAGACGAAGGGGATGATTTTGCCCATGTTGGCCCATGGCGGGGATGGGGACGTTGATGATAAAGATATTCAATGCCAATGGTTCGAATTGGTAAATAGTGGACATTTGTATCGTATTTAGGCTTGCTGTGCGATAATTTGCGTAGCAATACTTAAGGAGCCTCATATGAGTGATTTTGTCCTGACCTGTGAATCCGCCGCCGATCGAACCCGTGAGTTCTTTGCGTCGCGCAATATCCCTGTCGTGTGTTTTCATTACGAGATTGATGGTGTTGTCCATACGGACGATCTGTATCAGTCGATTACGCCGGATGAGTTTTTTGCCCAGATTGCCGCGGGCGCCATGCCCAAGACGTCTCAGGTGAGCGTGGGTGAGTACGAGGAGTTTTGGGAGCCGTTTGTTGCCGAGGGTAAAGACGTGCTGCACCTTACGTTGTCGTCGGGCATTTCGGGTACGTATGGTTCGGCTTGCGTTGCGGCGCAGATGCTCGCGGATCGCTATCCCCAGGGCGGCAAGGTGCGCGTCATCGATTCGCTGGGGGCGTCTTCGGGCTTTGGCCTATTGCTGGAATATGCCGCCGACGTGCGCGATAGCGGCGCTTCGCTCGACGAGACGGCCGCTTGGATTGAGGAGCATAAACTCAACCTGCACCACTGGTTCTTCTCGACCGATCTGTCGAGCTACCTGCGCGGCGGTCGCATTTCGGCCGCGAGCGCGATTATCGGCACAGCGCTTAAGATTTGCCCACTTATGACGGTCGATTGCGAAGGTGGGCTGTCGCCACGTGAAAAGATTCGCACTAAGAAGCGCGCGATTTCCGAGATGGCTAAGACCATGATGGCACATGTGC
>DBFCNY010000028.1:0-4397 GCA_048298285.1 Collinsella sp. | reverse complement strand
TCGAGCCACGACTTTGGCAAGGACATCATCCCCAAGCTGCTCGGCGAGGGCAAGCGCCTGTACAGCTACGAGTTCCACGGCTTTTGGAAGGACGTCGGCACCATCGCCAGCTTCCACGAGACCTCGATGGACCTGCTTGGCAACAACCCCGAGTTCGATCTGTTTGACAAGCACTTCCCCATCATGTCCAACATCACCACGCGTCCGCCGCACTACATTGGCCCGGATGGTCGCCTGGACGACTGCCTGGTCTCCAACGGCTGCAAGATCTACGGTACCGCTCGCCACTCGATCCTTTCGACCGATGTCATCATCGAGGAGCGCGCCGTGGTCGAGGACTCCGTGCTGCTGCCGGGTGCGCACGTTAAGAGCGGCGCGCACATCTGCCGCGCTATTTTGGGCGAGAACTCCACGGTCGAAGAGGGCGTGAAGCTCGGCTCTGTCGATACCACCAAGGATACGGCCGTCGTTGGAAATGACGTCGTTATCGGGAAGGGGGAATGATCCGATGATCAATCGCAAGGCCATCGGTTATATCACCGCTAACTACTCTTCGACCTACGGCAGCGTGCTGCTCAAGGACCGCCCCATCGCGTCCGTTCCGTTTTTGGGCCGCTACCGCCTGATCGACTTCCCGCTGTCCAACATGATGAATGCCGGCATCAAGACCGTCGGTGTCGTCATGCCGGGCAACTATCGCTCGCTGATCGACCATGTGGGCTCGGGCAAGGACTGGGGCCTGGACCGCAAGAAGGGCGGCCTGTTCATGGTGCCCGGCAACGCGTATGGCACCACCAAGGGCGGCATGCGCTTCCTGCTGCGCGACATCATTTCCAACAAGACGCTGTTCCAGCGCTCGGACAAGCCCTATGTTGTGATGATGGGCACCAACATCATCTTTAACATGGACCTCAACACCATCATCGAGGCGCACGAGAACTCCGGTGCCCAGATGACCGTGGTGTACTGCAAGGCCACGCGCAACGTAGATGACGAGACCAAGCTGCAGATCAACGAGAACGGCCGTCTGACGGGCGTCAGCGCCGGCGTCGTGTATGGCGACAACGCGTCTATGGACTGCTGCATCGTCAACCGCGAGACGCTGCTCGAGATCATCGACCACTACCAGGCCGCCGACTATCTGGACCTGCTCGAGGCACTACAGGGCGACTTTGGCAACATCGACGTGTGCAGCTACGAGTACAAGGGCGAGGTCGTGGGCGTGTTTAGCGAGAAGTCGCTGTATCGTCGCAGCATGGACCTGCTCGACCAGACCGTGGCCGACCATCTCTTTGACCCCGAGCGCCCGATTCTGACCAAGGCTCACGACGTGCCGCCTTCGCGCTATGCGACCGGCAGCCACGCCTGCAACTCGATCATCTCGGCCGGCTGCATCATCAAGGGCACCGTGCGCAACTCGATCCTGTCGCGCGGCGTTGTGGTTGAGGAAGGCGCCTCGGTGACCAATTCGATCATCAACCAGAGCTGCGTCATCAAGAGCGGCGCCCGCGTTGAGAATGCCATCCTGGACAAGAACAACGTGGTTCCCACCAACACCGAGCTTCGCGGCACGCCCGAGAACATCCTGGTGCTGGGAAAGGCCCCGTTAACTTCTGATATCACCAACGCGAGCTAGCTTTGGCACCGCAACATCGCTCGTAACACGTAGAATAGCCGCCCGGTTTGCGCCAGGCGGCTATTCTCGAATTGCAACAGGGAGACAATATGGCTGATTCCAGCAAAAAGATGCAGATCGTGTTTGCCTCGGCCGAGTGCGCACCGTTTGTGAAGACCGGTGGCCTGGGCGACGTGGCGGGCTCGCTGCCTGCGGCGCTTGTGCGCGCCGGCGCCGAAGTAATCGTGATGGTGCCCAAGTACGCCACCATCAAGGACGAGTACAAGTCGCAGATGGAGCACTTCTCCGACTTTTACGTGAGCCTGGGCTGGCGCAATGAGTACTGCGGACTCGAGAAGCTCGAGCACGACGGCGTCACCTATATGTTCATCGACAACGAGCGCTACTTCGCGCGCGACTATCCGTACGGCTTCTTTGACGACGGCGAGCGCTTTGCGTTCTTCTCCAAGGCCATCACCGAGAGCCTGCAGCACCTGCCCGCCGGCTTTGAGTGCGACATCCTGCACTGCAACGACTGGCAGACGGCGCTGGCGCCCGTGTTTTTGCGCGAGTTCTACCAGGGCCTGCCGCTGTATGACCGCGTCAAGACCGTGTTCTCGATCCACAACGTGGCGTTCCAGGGCCAGTTTAGCGACACCGTGATGGAGGACATCCTTGGTGTGGCGCACATTCCGGCGGCCGCCTCGCAGCTGCGTTGCGACGCCTGCAGCATCAACTACATGCTGGGCGCCCTGCGCTATGCCGACGCCATCACCACGGTGAGCCCCACCTATGCCAACGAGATCCAGACGCCCGAGTTTGGCGAGGGCCTGGACGGCGTACTGCGCGAGCGTTCCTACGCGCTGCAGGGCATTTTGAACGGCATTGACGTTGCGGGCTTTGACCCGGCAACAGACAAGCGAATTGCCGCCAACTACACCGTGGAGGACCGTTCCGGCAAGGCCGTGTGCAAGGCCAAGCTGCAGGAGGAACTGGGCCTCGAGGTTCGCGACGACCGTCCGCTCATGGTGATGGTCACGCGCCTGACGCGCCAGAAGGGCATGGATCTGGTCATGTACGCGCTCGACCGCATCCTGTCCGGCGGCGTGCAGGTGGCGGTGCTGGGCACCGGCGACCGCGACTACGAGGACGGCCTGCGCTACTTCCAGGACAAGTACCCCGGCACCATGGCCGCACGCATCGAGTTCGATCCGGCGCTGTCGCAGCGCATGTATGCCGCCGCCGACATGTTCCTAATGCCTTCGAAGTTTGAGCCCTGCGGCCTGTCGCAGATCATCGCCATGCGCTACGGCACGCTACCCATCGTGCGCGAGACCGGTGGCCTGAAGGACACCGTGATCCCGTACAACGAGTTTACCGGCGAGGGCACGGGCTTCTCGTTTAGCAACTTTAACGGCGACGAGATGGGCGACGCGGTGTTCCGCGCGGCGCGCCTGTTCTGGGATAACCGTGACGCCTGGAACCAGCTGGTCACGCAGGCCATGAGCCAGGACTTTAGCTGGACGCGCTCGGCCGACAAGTATCTGGACCTGTACTTCTTTATGCATCCGGAAATTGAGCGCCCGGCGTCGGTTGTCGACGAGCCTGAAGCTGTTGCTGAGCCGGTGGCCGCTGAGGAGCCCAAGACCGAGGAGAAGCCGGTTGAGGCAGAGCCCGCAAAGGCCGAGCCTGAGGCAAAGGCCGAGGTCAAGCCCGCTGCAAAGCCCGCAGCTAAGAAGACCGCGACTCGTAAGACGACGGCCAAGAAGGTCACAGCGACCAAGGCGGCGGCAACAAAGACCACCGCTGCCAAGACAACGACCACGCGCAAGCGCACGACCGCCGCTGCCAAGAAGGCCGCCGAAGCCGAGGCTGCTCCCGAGGTAAAGGCCGATGTCGCCGAGGCCAAGCCGGCCGCCAGTGCTCCGGCAAAGACCGCTGCCAAGAAGACAACGGCAACGAAGTCGACGACTACGACCAAGGCCGCTGCGGCCAAGGCTACCCCGAAGAGTGCCGCAAAGCCCGCCCTCAAGGTCGAGGAGGCGGGCGCCGAGCCCAAGGCCGAGGCAACTGCCGAGGCAAAGCCGGCCGCCAAGACCACCGCGCGTAAGCGCGCAACGACGACGGCCAAGAAGACCACGACCAAAGCTGCTGCCCCCAAGGCAGAGGCCAAGGCCGAGGTAAAGGCCAAGCCGGCGCCGAAGGCCGCTAAGGTCAAGGCCGCACCGAAGGCTACGGCCAAGCCCGAGCCCGCCAAGGAGACTCCGGTCTCCCCCGCCGCTCCGGCAGAGAAAAAGGCCCCGTCCAAGAAGACGTCCGTCCGCAAGGCCACGGCCACCCGCAAGCGCCGCTAGCCCAAAGACGATCCAAAACCTAATCAAACCCCATGCAAGGGGCGCTCCAACCGGGCGCCCCTTCTCTGTAGGTAGTTGGTAAAACGATTTTCTAGGACAACCGTTCGCCGATGGTAAACGGATGTTGTTTATACAGCCTGTGTACAACAGATATACTTACATCTTGTGCGTAAAGCCCATGGCCCGCAGGCCGTGATTCTATTGAACTGGACCGTACTATGAGATTGATACACAACAGCCGTCTGCCGCAGTTTCGCACTCCGTTTGGCGCTGTGACCACTGGAACATCCGTTTCGCTCTCGGTGATTTTGGAGGATGCCGATCCCGCGCAGGCAACGCTTACGCTGCGCACCTGGGTCGATGAGATCGGTGAGTCTCGGTATCCCATGACGCACGAGGGCGACGGCATCTTTACCGCCGAGCTGTAG
>DBFCNY010000027.1:0-6367 GCA_048298285.1 Collinsella sp. | reverse complement strand
ATCTAAAAGAAAGAACCCGTGTTAGACACGGGTCCCTTCACGCTGATATTTCGTTTTAGTTGTTCGCCCTAAGCTACTCGTCGCTCAAATCTACAGCAAAGACTGATGTCGGAAGCGACGCCTCATTGCCTCCACCATTCCGCATCTGTCTCACGACATTTTTTGCACGCTCGACAATAAGCTCCTCAAGCTCTTTCTCGCTCACACGCTGAATAATATCTCCCGGTTGACAATCAAGCTCATCACAGATATCGAGAAGAGTCTTTAGGCGAATAGCTTTTATCTTTCCGTTTCTCAGCTTTGAAATATTAGCCGGAGTATGCCCCGTCGCCCGAATCAGATCAGCGCTGGTCTTTCCGGTCTTAAGCAGCTGCGTCTCAAGCTCGATGATGAGATAGCTCATGCTTCCTCCTACACAAGCTCGTCAGACTGCTCTTGGAGCAGCGAGGCATAACTCCAGATCACCGAGATACACAGACAGACAGCCGCGCCGATAAGCGACCCCGCATCAAAGGCAACGCCTTGGCAAATCTCAATAACGAAGGAATGAGGCACGACGTAAAGCTCCAGCCCACCAATGGTAAGATTGACCGATCCGTAGGCACCAATAAGCGAAACCGCGGCGTTAACAGCAAAGGCAAGCGCAAGAACACGGATAAGCCGCACATGCGTCTTGGTAAAGGGCGAGACGCCTCGCGAGATGTTACGGCTGATCCCACACAGAACGACAAGCGAAATACCCACGACGAGTGCCAGGCACAGTCCGCTTGGGATAACGATGCACCCGCCATCGAGAAGCGTCACGACGCCGAAAGAATCGACAGAGGCAACGTTTGCAACCGCATACCAGATCACGTAAACAACCAACGCGGCAAAAGCGACGAGCATCCCTGCAAAAACGGCTGCCATGCAAAAGCCAAGCTTCCTGATATTTTCGCCCGCTTTGGCCATACGCTGAACGCTGTTAGACATACACTCACCCTCATCGACTCTATCGTTATTCGAACAGTTTATCGAACAACGATATTGATTGCATGCGGAAAGCCCCGCCAGTGCGCATAGGCCATTTACTAACCCGGAGGGGTGAGCGTGGATTTTTGGACACATATCGAACGAGAGTGGATAATCTCCCACTTTGAGGCCGCCACCGGGCCTAAAACGGGAGATTATCCACTCTCATAGTCATCAAAGCACGCAAGCCCTTACTCGGCCGCCTCGCGCAGGGCCGACAACGTGGCCGCATATTGCTGTTGCAGCGCATGCATTCTCTCGCGAGCGCCGTCAACGGCATCGGCACCACGCAGTGCTTCGGTTACCACGACCGCCGGCTCGTACAGATTATCGAATCCCAGGTTCTGGCTCACGCCCTTGAGCGTGTGCGCTGCCATAAACGCACCTTCGGCGTCTCCCGCCGCCATGGCGGCCTCCAGCTTGTCCATGCTCTCGTCATCCAAAAACTTGAGGGCAAAGCGGGCGAGCATTTCCTCGCCCATCAGCCGAGCGCACGCGTCATCATAATTGGCGCCGATCTTCTCATACGCCTCACGCATGGAAACCATGGATTAAAAACTCCTTTGGTCAAACTAAATCGTGGGAAACGCGACGACGTCAGCGGGGCGTGCCAACGTCTCGGCAATTTGGTCTTGCACCTCGAGCAGACAATCGAGCAGCAGCGGGTTAAAGGTGCCGCACTTACCATCCAGGATCATCTGAATTGCCGCCTTGTGCGGGATAGCGTCCTTGTACACGCGCACGCTCGTCAGAGCATCGTACACGTCGGCCACCGAAACCACCTGTGCGGCAATGGGAATTTCGTCGCCCTTAAGGCCATCGGGATAACCCTTGCCGTCCCAGCGCTCGTGATGCCAACGCGCAATCTGGTACGCATATTCCATAAGCGCATTGCCGGCGTGATGGCTACCCAGCTCAAGCAGCATGTCGGCGCCGATCGTGGTATGCGTCTTCATAATCTCGAACTCCTCAGGCGTAAGGCGCCCAGGTTTGTTGAGAATCGCATCGTCAATCGACATCTTGCCGATATCGTGCAGCGCCGAAGCCAGGGCAATCGTGGAGCGCTCCTCATTGTCGAGGGAGATCGCGCCGCTACGCTGGACCAGACAGCCAAGCAGCAGCTCGGTCAGCTTCTCGATGTTCGTAACGTGCCTGCCGCTCTCGCCGTTGCGAAGCTCCATGACGCCGGCCATGATGTCGATGAGCATGCGACTGTTCTTGACGCGCTCGTTGTACTGCTGGGACAGCAGGTTCGTCAGGCGGCGTTGTTTGGCGTATAGGCGGATGGTGTTGCTTACACGGCGGCGTACGACACGGGAGTCAAATGGACGGCTGATATAGTCCGAGGCGCCCAGCTCGTACGCGCGCAGAACCATATCATCGGAATCTTCGCTCGAAATCATGATGACAGGCAGATTGTCGATACCCGATCGGCGCGACAGATCGGCCAGCACCTCAACGCCGCTTATGCCCGGCATCACAATATCCAGCAGCACAAGCGACAACTTATCGCCATAGCGGTCGACCATGTCGAGCGCCGTACGACCGTTATCGGCCTCGAGGATGCAATACTCGTCCTTGAGCATCTCGTTGAGAATGGCTCGGTTCATCTCGGAGTCATCGATAATAAGCACCAAAGGCTTTTCGCTTTGGAAGGCCTCGATGGAATCGGAATCGGTCACGACCGTACCGGCTTTTGCCTTAGCGCGGCTCAGTAACTGGACAGCGCGGCCAACGCCCTCGTCGACCGTCTCGCCATGAATGCGAACGCCACCAACACATGCCGTCAAGCTCACGTACTCATGGCCCGGAATAACCGTGGAATGAACGGCATCGGATACCTGATGCAGGCGACGGGTAAAGTCATCGGAGGGAATATCGGGCATGACGACCACAAACTTATCGCAGCCATAGCGCACAAGCTCGTCAGTCGAACGAATCCCGCTGCGCATGGCTGTCGCCACGGCACCGAGCGCAAGGTCGCCGGCATGACGGCCACACGTATCGTTGAAGACCCTAAAATCATCAAGGTCGATCACCGCCACGCCGGCCTTCATGCGAGCGCTACGAAGCTTTTCTTCGTAATATCGGCGATTGCGCACACTCGTCAGCACGTCGGTGTAGACAAGGTCCTCTTCTGCAGCCTCTTGCTCATCGATCGGACGTACCATCAGCAAGACGTGAGGCTCGCCCTCGACCTTTAGAGGGCGCAGACGGGCGCGGTACTCAACACCATCGTTGAGCAGTTGCTCCGACACCTCATCGGAGTCTGCCAAGGCCTCAAGACTCGACTGACGCAAACAAGGGCAGTGATCGCCGGCGAGCAAGCAGCTAGGCTCGCTCTTAATCTGATCGGCCGACAGCAAACGCACCACGGGGTAGGTCTGCGCGACGCGGGCGACCTCGGCGGCAGCCTCCTCGTCGGTTAGATTGGCCTCGTGATTATTGAGCATATGGGGCCCTTTCGATAGTTTCGCATGGTAGCGGTGGGTTCCAAATGCTACAAGGGTAACACCTTGCCGATGCAGGTAAGCACGTGAATGCTGTTACATTTTTATGACCTGGCAAACGGTGGTAATGGAACCGCGGGCGCGTGGTTATTGGCGCATTCGTTAACAATGACGAAACGCCAACAGTCCCTCTCCCCGCAGGTCATCGAGCGTGCTAACGCTCCAAGACATCGTGAACGGCGTTTGCCGCCGTAACGGGGCGATCGCGCAAACCGTTATGCGCGCCCGGGATCGTCACAAGGGGGCAATCGAGATATTCGGCAGCCGCTCGCGTACCAGCCTCGCGGGGTGTACCGACCGAAAGCTCGCCCAAAAACACAGCCGACACCGCCTTTGATTCGCGGGCGCGCTCCCAGTCGGGAGCATATGTCATATTTGTTCCGTATTCATTAGCCATAAAGCAACGACCATTGCGCAGGGCATGCTTGGCTTCCGCTTCGGTCGTCCCAGGAGCCTCGGGGTCCAAGTCGCCGAGAGCTCCCAAGAAAAGTCGAAGCGCCCTTGAAACCTTTCCAGCCGCAATCATATCGAGCAAAATCGGAGCTGCGCCCATGCCGACGCCTTCGGCCGACACAGCCGGCTCATGCAGAATCGCACGGGCGACGAGATGGGGTTCGGTGCGAAGAAGCTCCAGCGCCACCAACGTACCGGCGCTGTGCGCAAGCACATTTGTCGGAGCGCCAACGTGTTCGATCACGGCCTGCAGGTCGGCGGCCTGAGCGGCAAGATCATAGCTGCCGTCTGCCGCTTCGCTGCTGCCGCCACAGCCGCGGCGGTCGTAGGCAATTACGCGGTAGTTGCGACTGAGCTCACAAGCGATACCGTCAAAAAATGTGCCGTCGACACAAGCGCCGTGCACGCACACCAAGGCAGGAGTATCAGGCGACACATCCGGGCCGGCATATTCGCGACAGGCAATCGTGGTGCCCGCATTCTCGACCGTAAAATCCATGTTGTGCCCCCATCATCAACGCCCATCCAGTTGCGCGTCAGTACGGCTGGATAGACCCGCATTTCTTTACGCCTTGTTAACAGATTAACTTTACCCGACCCGAGGCTTTTCATGACACGGCATAATGAGCGACGTGAAAAAACGAAACTTGTAAAGCAAGAGCCCGCACCCTGCTTTGGAGCCGATGCTATGCTTAGGCACAATTGTCTTGAGGAGCATATGCCTATGTCTACGTTTTTGAATGCCAGCCCCATCTTTGGGCCCGTTCGCAGCCGTCGCCTTGGTCTCTCGCTCGGCGTCAACATGATGCCGGCCAGCGGCAAAATCTGCACGTTCGACTGCATTTACTGCGAAAACGGCCTCAACGCCGAGCGCCCCTGTCACGAGCCGTACAACACAGCTGCCGTGGTACTCGACGCGCTCGAGGCAAAGCTGCGCGAGATGGCAACCGAGGGCGAACTTCCCGATGTGATCACCTTCGCAGGCAACGGCGAGCCCACCGCCGCACCGGAGTTTCCGCAGGCCATCGCCGGCGCCGTCGCGCTGCGCAACGAGCTTGCCCCAAACTCCAAGATCGCCGTGCTCTCCAACGGCACGCGCGCCGACCGCCCCGAGGTGCACGACGCGCTCATGATGGTCGACGACAACATTCTTAAGCTCGATACCGTCGACCCGGCGTTTATCCAGCTGCTCGACCAGCCCGTTGGCCCCTACGACGTCGAGCACCAGATCGAGACGTTCGCAAGCTTTGACGGTCACGTTATTATCCAGACGATCTTTTTGACCGGCGAGTATCAAGGCAAGCTCATCGACAACATCGGCGAGGAGTACGTTGCCCCCTGGCTCGCGGCGCTCGAGCGCATTCGCCCACAAGAAGCGACCATCTACACGGTGGCGCGCGAGACACCGGTCGCCGGCCTTGCCAAAGCGGCGCCTGAGGTGCTCGACGCCATTGCCGCGCGCGTGCGCGCCATCGGCATTCCCTGCCAGGTGAGCTACTAGCAAAACCACGCAGCAGCCAGTGTCCGCCATCCCGCTCCATCAGTTGCGGTGATATAGTTCCTATTTATGCTGTTAAACCGCTTAAATCGGAACTATATCACCGCAACTTTTATGGACGCGTGGGTGGGCTATACTAGCTGCGGATGAAAGGAAGTTAGCCATGTTTGACAACGGACCTGTGCCCGGCCGCAACGACGCTTGCTGGTGCGGCAGCGGCAAAAAATATAAGAAATGCCATAGCGCCTTTGATGAGCGCCTTGAGCGCCTGTGGGAAGAGGGCTGGGAGGTTTTGCCCCGCACGCTCTACAAGACTCCCGCCGATATCGAGGGCATCAAGCGCTCGGCCGCCATCAACGTGGGCGTGCTCGATTATGTGGGCGAGCATATCGCCGCAGGCATGACCACCAACCAGATCGACCAGATGATCTACGACTACACCGTCGAGCACGGCGGCACGCCGGCAGACCTCAACTACGAGGGTTACCCCAAGAGCGTGTGCACCTCGATCAACGACGTCGTCTGCCACGGTATCCCCTGCGATGCGGATGTGCTGCACGAGGGCGATATCATCAACGTGGACTGCTCCACGATCCTGGACGGTTACTTTAGTGATTCGAGCCGTATGTTCTGCATCGGCGAGGTATCTGCCGAGCGCCAGCGCCTGGTCGACGTCACCCGCG
Organism: Collinsella sp.; assembly: GCA_048298285.1. GTDB lineage: Bacteria > Actinomycetota > Coriobacteriia > Coriobacteriales > Coriobacteriaceae > Collinsella. The sequence goes on along the minus strand of DBFCNY010000027.1, from coordinate 212 downwards.
CCAGCGTGGAGGCGGGTCTGGCGGCCGTCAAGCCATGGCTGCCGCTGTCCGTAATGGCCGAGGCCGTGCAAAAGACGGTCGAGGACGCCGGTTTTAGTGTGGTGCGCGAGTACGGCGGACACGGCATCGGTAAGGAGTTCCACGAGGACCCGTTTGTGGGCTTTACCACCGAGGCGCCCGATGTGGACACCATCATGGCTCCGGGCAGGGTC
>DBFCNY010000026.1:0-3383 GCA_048298285.1 Collinsella sp. | reverse complement strand
GTACAAGGTCGCCACCGACGATGTCATCACCGTCGAGAAGATTGAGGGCAATGAGGGCGACAAGGTCACCCTGCCGGTTCTCTTCCTCAACGATGGTAAGAAGATCGTCACCGATCCCGACAAGCTGGCCAAGGCCAAGGTTACCGCTCAGATCGTTGAGCAGTTCAAGGGCGAGAAGCAGCTGGTCTTCAAGTTCCAGAAGCGTAAGCGCTATCGTCGTCTGAAGGGTCACCGTCAGCAGCTCACCAAGCTGAAGATCGTGAAGGTTCAGGCTACCTCCCGCGCCAAGAAGGCTGTCAAGGCAGAGGCTGAGGCTGTTGCCGAGGCTCCCGTCGCCGAGTAGATTACACTCGTAACGAAAGAGTAGGTATACACAATGGCACACAAAAAAGGACTCGGTTCCTCCCGTAATGGCCGTGACTCCCGCGGTCAGCGCCTTGGCACGAAGCGCTTCGCCGGCCAGACGGTAACCACGGGCACGATTCTCGTCCGTCAGCACGGCACGCACATCCACCCGGGTGCGAACGTTGGCCGTGGCAAGGACGACACGCTGTTCGCGCTGGTCGACGGTACCGTTGAGTTCCACAAGGGTATCAAGCACAGGGTCAGCGTACGCCCGCTCGCGAACGCGTAATTCACCCTTCATAGAGCACATATGTGGGAGGCACTTGAGTTTTAGGATTCAAGGGTCTCCCTCTTTTTGTAGGAGGCGATTCTGTTGTCACAGTTCACCGATATCAGCCGCATTAACGTTTGCGGCGGCGACGGCGGTCGTGGCGGCAATGTCGTCATCCAGGCCGATGCTCAGCTGTCTTCGCTGATCGATTATCGCTTTAAGCATCACTTCCGTGCCGAGCGCGGCACGCATGGCCAGGGCGCTCGTCGCAACGGCAAAAGCGGTGAGGACCTGATTTTGAAAGTCCCCATGGGCACCGTAGTTCGCGAGCTCGACCCTGAGACGCAGACCCCGATGTTCGAGATTGCCGACCTGGTACACGACGGCGAGCGCGTTGTCGTGGCGCCCGGTGGTGCCGGCGGTTTGGGCAACACACACTTTGTGACGTCGGTGCGCCGTGCGCCCGCGTTTGCCCAGCTGGGCGAGCCTGCCGAGGAGCACTGGATCGAGCTCGAGATGAAGCTTATGGCCGATGCCGCGCTTGTGGGCTTTCCCTCGGTGGGTAAGTCTTCGCTCATCGCGCGTATGAGTGCCGCCCGCCCCAAGATAGCCGACTACCCGTTTACCACGCTTGTGCCTAACCTGGGCATGGTGCGTGCCGGCGAGTACTCCTATGTCGTTGCCGACGTCCCCGGTCTCATCGAGGGCGCGAGCGAGGGGCGTGGCCTGGGCCATCAGTTCCTGCGCCATATCGAGCGCACTGCTTTGATTATGCACGTCGTCGATATGACGGGCGGATTTGAGGATCGCGATCCGGTTGAGGACTATCGCATCATCAACCGTGAGCTCGAGCAGTATGGTGCCGAGCTTTCGGAGCGTCCGCAGATCGTCGTCGCCAACAAGTGTGATGCGCCGGGCACGGCCGATAAGATCGCCGACCTTAAGCGTGCTGCGCTCGACGACGGGCATATGTTCTTTGCCGTTTCCGCTGTGACGGGCGCCGGTCTCAACACCCTGATGCTTGCCGTGGGCGAGCAGGTGGCCAAGCTCCGCGCGGAACTTGCGGTTTCCGCTGAGCCGGTCGATCTGCGCGACGAGGAGTGGGAGCGTCGCCGCTTGCAGCGTGAGAAGCGCTTCCGTATCGTCCAGGAGGAGCCCGGTGCCTTCCGCGTGGTCGGTCGCGCTATTGAGCGCTTGGTTATCCAGACCGACTGGGAAAACGAGGAGGCCGTCATTTACCTGCAGCATAAGTTTTCCCGCATGGGCGTTGACGATGCGCTCGAAAAGGCCGGCTGCCGTGCCGGCGACGAGGTTCGCATTTGCCAGCGCGCCTTTGACTTTGAGGGTGCCGAGGACTTCTCGGAGTTCGAGGACGAGCTCGAGGACGGTAGCGAGGACGTCGCCGTCGAGGTCGTTGACGTCGAGGATGTCGCAGGCGATAGCTTGGAGCTTGTCGACGCGGTGGATGCCGTTGACGCTTCTAATGACGCTGTTGCTGCTGAAGACGTCGAGACCCCGGAGGGCGAGTAAGCCATGTCGCTGCGCGGTGGAATCGGTCTGCCCGAGCTTCCCATAGAGGACGGGCAGGAGTTTAGGCTCGGCATTATGGGTGGTACCTTTGACCCCATCCATTACGGTCATCTGGTGACCGCCGAGCAGGCGCGTGAGTCCCTCGACTTGGACGCCGTGCTCTTTATGCCGGCGGGCTCGCCTGCCTTTAAACTCGACAAACCGGTGACGCCTGCTGAGGACCGTTATGCCATGACGGTCCTCGCGACCGCGGCGAACCCGGCCTTTTTGGCAAGCCGCTTCGAGATCGATCGTGCCGGTGTCACCTACACAGCCGATACGCTGCGTGCCCTTCGCGAGTTTTACCCGCCACAGGTGAAGCTTTACTTTATTACGGGTGCCGATGCGATTATCGATATTGTGACCTGGCATGATGTCGACCGAATCGCCGAGCTTGCCACGTTTATTGCGGCGACGCGACCGGGTTTTGATATCGATACTGCTCGCGCGCGAATCAAAGAGTCGGGGCTGCCATTCGACGTTCGCTATATTCAGATTCCGGCGCTGGCGATTAGCTCGACCAACATTCGCAAGCGGGTTGCCCGTGGCATGAGCGTGCGCTATCTTACGAGCGAGTCCGTGCTCGGCTATATCCGTAAACGCGGCCTGTATGCCGATCTTGGGCAAGACGATTTTGATTGATGGGGGAGAACGTTGTCGGTAGAAGATCAGTTTGAGGGCGACGAGCGCGCGCTCTTGACGCGTATCCATGAGTTGCTCGATGTGCGCATGAAGGATAAGCGTAAGCGCTACGTGCATTCGCTCGGGGTTGCCGAGACTGCGTTGCACCTAGCCGAGGTGTACGGTGTCGACCGCTTTGATGCCGCCGCCGCCGGCCTGATTCATGACTGGGACAAGGTGCTCTCCGACGACGAGCTGGTCACGCGTGCTCTGCGTTATGGCATTAAGATTGCCGGCTCTCCGTCTGCCGCGACGCCGCTTTTGCATGGCCCGGTTGCCGCCTATGAGCTTCCGCAGCTTTTTCCCGAGCTGTCGCCGGAGGTCTTTCAGGCTGTCGACCGTCACACCGTGGGCGCTTGCGACATGACGCCGCTCGATATGGTGGTCTTTGTGGCCGATGCCATCGAACCCAACCGCCACGGCGATTATGCCCATGCGTTGCGCAAGATGGTGGGGAAGTCCTCGCTCGACGAGTTGTTCTTCTCCTGTTTTGCGCAGGGTCTGGATCACATAGACC
>DBFCNY010000025.1:0-9546 GCA_048298285.1 Collinsella sp. | reverse complement strand
CACTGTCATTTGCTTTGTGATATGTGCTCATCTGTGATGAGTTTGTTTATATGTTTATCTGTATCCGACCCGCATAAGCTGCGCCCATATTACTCAAATGTCGCGAGCCGCTCGTAAGGACGGTTCGCTTTGTTGTGTAACGAATCCATAAAAAGGAGTGAGCATGCCTATCATCGCAGCGCTCGTTGGCATCGTTTTGGGTGCCATCGCCGCCATTGCCTACATGCGCACCGCCAAGCAGGGTAGTCTTCACGAGGCCGACGAAAAAATCCAGTCGGCACACGCACAGGCTGAGTCCCTGATCGGTGATGCCAAGCGTCAGGCCGAGACCCTCAAAAAAGAGGCTCTGCTCGAGGCTAAAGAGGAGATTATCAAGAACAAGCAGGCCGCCGAGGCCGAGGACAAGCAGCGTAAGAATGAGATTCGTACGCTCGAGAACCGCGTGATGCAGCGCGAGGAATCCCTTGATCGCCGCAACGACGCTCTCGACAAGCGCGAGCATCAGCTGTCCAGCCAGGCCGGTCAGGTCGAGAAGCGCTCCCGTGAGCTCGAGGAGCTCTGCGCAAAGCAGACCTCCGAGCTCGAGCGTATCGCCGACCTTACCCGCGAGGACGCGCACAAGGAGCTCCTCGATAAGGTTCGCGGCGAGGTCACCCACGAGGCCGCCACGATCATCCGCGAGTCCGAGCAGCAGGTTCGCGCCGAGTGCCACAAGACCGCCCAGGAGATTCTGTCTCTGGCGATTCAGCGCTGCGCTGCCGATCACACTGCCGAGGTCACCGTTACCTCCGTGCACATTCCCTCTGATGACCTCAAGGGCCGTATCATCGGTCGCGAGGGTCGCAACATCCGGACCTTCGAGCAGGTTTCCGGTGTCAACCTCGTGATCGACGACACGCCCGAGACCGTCGTTCTTTCGAGCTTCGATCCGGTCCGTCGTGAGACCGCCCGTGTTGCTCTGGAGAACCTCATCGCCGACGGCCGCATTCACCCCGCCCGCATCGAGGAGATGTATCACAAGGCTGCCGACCTGGTTCAGCAGCGCGTGCGCGAGGCTGGCGAGCAAGCTGCATTCGATACCGGCATTCACGACCTGCACCCCGAGATCGTCAAGACCCTTGGTGCCCTGCGCTACCGTACCTCGTTTGGTCAGAACGTGCTTCAGCACTCCCTCGAGGTCTCTGACCTGTGCGGCGTAATGGCTTCCGAGCTTGGCCTGGACGTTGTTACCGCCAAGCGCGCCGGCCTGCTGCACGACCTGGGCAAGGCAATCGACCATGACGTCGAGGGCCCGCATGCCGTCATCGGCGCCGAGCTTGCCCGCCGTTATGGCGAGAAGCCCGTTATCGTCCACGCTATCGAGGCTCACCATGCCGACGTCGACCCCAACACGGTGCTCGATGTCCTGGTACAGGCCGCCGATGCTGTCTCTGCCTCTCGCCCCGGTGCCCGTCGCGAGTCTGCCGAGAACTACATCAAGCGTCTTGAGAAGCTCGAGGAGATCGCCAACTCCCATGACGGCGTCGAGCGTACCTATGCCATGCAGGCTGGTCGCGAGGTCCACGTCATGGTTCAGCCGGACAAGATTTCCGATGCCCAGTCCACGGTTCTGGCTCACGATATCGCCCATCAGATCGAGGAAGAGATGGAGTATCCCGGTCAGGTGCGCGTCGTCGTGATTCGCGAGAGCCGCGCTGTCGATATCGCTAAATAACATGAGCGACGCGAACGAGCTCATCTCATTTATCGCGTCGATGTCGGGGGAGGGCAACCTTCGCGTCGAGGAGAACCTTGGCGAGGGGTATGTCCGCCTCCGCGTTTCGGAGGCCGAGCGGCGCCAGGCAAAGCACGACATTCAGCATGTCGAGGATATCGTCATCGAAATGCTCCGTAATGCTCGCGATGCCGGCGCCGACAAGGTCTTTCTCGCTACGACCAAGGAAGATGGCGTCCGCACGCTTGTCTTTCTGGATAACGGCTCGGGTGTTCCGCAGGATATGCAAGAGCGAATCTTCGATGCTCGCGTTACCTCCAAGCTCGAGAGCATGAAGATGGACCGTTGGGGCGTTCACGGTCGTGGCATGGCATTGTTTTCGATCAAGCAGAACACCGACGAGGCCCGTGTGGTCACGTCCGGTGTCGATCTTGGTTCAGCCTTTAAGGTGAGCGTTGCGGCCGACCGCCTCAGTGAGCGCGCCGATCAGTCCAGCTGGCCCCAGGCCGTCAAGGATGAGGACGGACGTTATGTCTGTGCTCGCGGTCCGCATAATATTACTCGCGCTGCCTGTGAGTTTGCGCTCGAGGAGTTGCGTGGTTGCGATGTCTATCTTGGTTCTCCGTCTGAGATTGCCGCGACCCTTTATGCTCAGGCGTCAAGTCGGCTCGATACGTCTCGTCTCCTGTTCATTGACGACGAGAGCGAGCTTCCGGTTGTCGATCGTTTAGGCCTTGCCTCTGATGCCGAGGACTTTATCCGTATCTGTTCGGGTTTGGGTCTTGAGATGTCCGAGCGCACGGCCCATCGCATTTTGGCGGGGCAGATTAAGCCCGTTCGCGGTGTGACTGCGCGTCTGCTGCGCGAACGTGATTCGTCCTCGCATGCGCCGGCTCCTGTCGATCTTGCGAAGGATCGTCGCGGGCTACGTATTGCCAAGGATGACATGGCACAGTTTTCGCGTGCTGTGGAGCGCGACTTTAATGACCTTGCCGCCCGGTACTATCTCAACCTTTGCGGCGACCCAAAGATTCGTGTTTCGCGTGATCGAATCACCGTGACATTCGATCTTGCCAAAGAGGAATAGTGCCTTTACCGAGCCCGCTCGGTACGATACAGTAATTGCAGTTAAAACGTACTTTTAAACGCAGGAGTTACTTCATGGATTGCCTGAAGGTTTCAAGCAAATCATCGCCCGCTTCCGTTGCTGGCGCCATTGCCGGCAGGGTCAAGGACGGCGTTCCCGTCAACATCCAGTGTGTCGGTGCCGGTGCCGTCAACCAGGCCATTAAGGCCGTGGCCATCGCACGCGGTTTTTTGATTCCAACCGGTTTTGATATTTCCTGCGCGCCCGTGTTCTCCGACATCCTCATTAACGGGGAGTCGCGCACGGCCATCCGCCTTTCTATCTACGTTCACCAGATCAATCGAGCTGCTATGGATAACGTCGTCATGGATGATGTTAAGCCTGTGGCATAGCTTATGCTTGCCTCGATTTGCCTCCCTTCCATCGTTAGGACTTATGCACATGGACCAGCGTTCCGTACGCGATATTCTTGCCGGTAAAACCTACTTTATCCGCACCTTTGGCTGCCAGATGAATCAGCACGACTCTGAGCGCGTGAGCGGTCTGCTCGATTCGTATGGTTGCCTCATGGCGCTCGATCCCGAGCATGCCGATATTGTTGTCTTCATGACATGCTGCGTGCGCGAGGCCGCCGATACTCGCCTGTACGGTCAGTGCAATTCCTGCAAAAGCCTGCCGCCTTCGCCTTCGGGCAAGCGCGTGGTTGCCGTGGGTGGCTGTATCGCGCAGCGTGATGGTGAGGGCCTGCTCACCAACGTCGATAACGTCAATGTTATCTTTGGCACGCATTCCATCGCACATGTGGCCGAGCTCATTGCCGAGGCGTTCCTTGATGGTAAGCGTCATATCCGCACCAATGAGCATGAGGATACGGATGCCATGAGCATGCCGTGGCATCGCGAGACCCAGTATCACGCCTGGGTGCCCATCATGACAGGCTGCAATAATTTCTGCACCTATTGCATCGTGCCGTACGTGCGCGGTCGCGAAAAAAGTCGCCCCTTCGAGGAGATTGTCGACGAGGTGACCGGTTTGGTGCGCCAGGGCGTGCGTGAGATTACGCTGCTGGGCCAAAACGTTAACTCATATGGTCGCGATCTGTTTGGCAAGCCGCGTTTTGCCGATCTGCTGCGTGCCGTGGGCGATACGGGTGTGGAGCGCATCTTCTTTACGTCTTCGCATCCCAAGGATCTGCTCCCCGAGACCATCGACGCCATGGCCGAGACGCCTGTCGTTATGCCGCAGTTGCACCTGGCCGTCCAGTCAGGTTCGACACGGATCCTCAAAGAGATGAATCGCCGTTATACACGCGAGGACTATCTGGGCCTGGTCGATCGCATCCGCAACCGTATGCCCGATATTGCGCTCTCGACCGACATTATCGTTGGCTTCCCGGGCGAGACTGAAGAAGACTTTGAGCAGACGCTCTCACTTGCCGAGACGGTCCGCTATGCTCAGGCCTATACCTTCATCTATTCCAAGCGCGCCGGTACCCCGGCCGCCGAGATTGACGATCCTACGCCGCATGAGGTTATTCTCGAGCGTTTCAACCGCCTGGTTAAGGTTATCGAGACCACGGCACACGAGTATAACCAGGGTGAGCTTCACACTGTGGTGCCGGCGCTCATTGAGGGAACGAGTAAAAAGAACGACGCGGTCCTGCTGGGCAAGAGTCCCAAGAATCAGACCGTGCATGCGCCTATCCCCGAGGGTTACAGCATCGATCAGCTTGTTGGCAAGATCGTTGATGTTGACGTTGACGTTGCCAAGACCTGGTATTTGTCCGGCTCCGTTGTGGGTGAGCCGCGCTAATGGTTTCTCCCGGGGCAGGTCTTTCCGCCGTTGCGATCGTCGGTCCGACGGCGGTTGGTAAGAGCGATGTTGCCGACCGTTTGGCAGCTCGTCTTTCGTCCGAAGTGCTGTCGTGCGACGCGATGCAAATCTATCGCGGCCTGGACATCGGTACTGCAAAGATGGCGCCCGATGAGTGTACGGCGCCGCTGCGTCTCGTCGACTTTGTAGAGCCGGGTGTGGCGTACTCTGCGGCGCTTTATCAGGCTGACGCTCGCGCACATGTTGAACGTCTCCTTGGTTCGGGTTGCCTGCCGGTTTTTTGCGGAGGTACGGGGCTGTATCTCAAGGCCGCCCTTGATGAGATGGACTTTCCCTCGGGTGAACTTGAGGACGATCGCCGTGCGGGCTATCAGGAGCTTGCCGAGCGTATTGGCGAGGAAGAACTGCATGCTCTGCTTGCCGAGCGCGATCCAGAATCGGCTGCTGTTATTCATCCCCATAACGTGCGCCGTGTGATTCGTGCGCTCGAGATGCATGATGATGGTATCTCCTATGCAAAGCAAAAAAGTCAGTTTAGTGTTCCGCGCGAGCATTATCATGCCCTATGGTTTGGTCTGACGCGTAATCGTGAGGTGCTCTACGAGCGCATTAACCTGCGTGTCGATCTGATGTTTGAACAGGGTCTTGTTGATGAGGTTCGCGGTCTTATGGACCAGGGGCTGGGAGATGCCCTGACTTCGATGCAGGCAATTGGCTATAAAGAGATCATCGATGCTTTCAATGGCGTTACGAGCATGGATGAGGCTCGCGAACTCATTAAGATGCGTTCGCGTCGCTATGCCAAACGTCAGCTTTCGTGGTTTAAGCGCGATGACCGTATCGCGTGGTTTGATATGGATGAATGTACGATCGATGAGGTCGTTGCTGATATCCTGCATCGTATTGAGGCTGCCTAATGGCTCGTTTCCCCCTTGTTCCCACGGCACCCGAGCCCGAGCGTGCCATTTTGGTTGGTGTTGAGTGGCGCGACAATGCATGGCCACTCGATCGATCGCTCGATGAGCTGGAGCGCCTTGCCCACACGGCTGGTGCCCAGTGCGTGGCTCGCTTGTCTCAGCGTTTGGTAAAGCCGTATCCCAAATCATTTATCGGTTCCGGTAAGGTAGAGGAGCTGTGCGGTCTGGTACATCGCATGGATGCCGATGTCGTTATTTTTGACGACGACCTGACGCCCTCGCAGCAATCCTATTTGGAGAAAGCCGTGGGCGAGCCGGTAAAGATTATCGATCGTACGGCACTGATCTTGGATATCTTTGGCCTGCATGCTCAGACGCGCGAGGGACGCCTACAGGTACAGCTGGCGCAGCTTCAATATCTGTTGCCTCGTCTGCGCGGCATGTGGAGCCATCTCGCCAAGGAACAGACGCGCGGCGGTATCGGCTCACGCTTTGGTCAGGGCGAAAGTCAGCTCGAGGTCGACCGTCGCCTCATTCGTAATAAGATCGCTGCGCTTCGACGTGAGATCAAGCAGGTTGAACAGCGTCGTGATGTTCAATCCAAGAGTCGTATTGAGTCACCGGCGTTTCGCGTCGCGTTAGCCGGTTATACCAATGCCGGTAAATCGACGTTGCTCAATCGTCTGACCGGTTCTACGGTACTTTCGCCGGACAAGCTGTTTGCTACGCTCGACCCGACGACGCGTTCATATCGCCTGCCTGGCGGTCGCGGCATGACGATTACCGATACCGTCGGCTTTATTCAAAAGCTGCCGCATGGTCTGGTCGATGCCTTTAAATCGACACTGTCCGAGGTGTTGGGTGCCGATCTAATTCTCAAAGTCGTAGATGCGTCTGACGAAGACTACGAGCGCCAGCTCGAGGCGGTCGATCGCGTTCTTGACGAGATCGGTGCCGGCGAGCGTTTGACGCTTACGGTATTCAATAAAATCGATCTTCTCGATAGCGTTGATCGACTGAGCTTCCGGCGTCGCTATCCCGAGGCCGTGCTGTTCTCGGCCCAGACGGGCGAGGGACTCGACGATCTCGTCGACCGTATTGCTCGTGAGGCGGCTGCTACCGATGTGTTGCTCTCTGCTGATATCCCGTATCGCGAGGGCGCCCTCATCACGCTGGTGCATGAGCAGGGAACCCTTTTGCACGAGGAATATCTTGAGGACGGCGTTCGTATTGTGGCGAAGCTGCCGGCCCGTATCGCGCCGCGGCTCGAGCGTTATCGCACTGAGTAGACGAGCTCCAAAATGCCCAGAATGATGGGCTGATGCAGCAGATAAAAGGGGAGTGCATGACGTCCAAGGCTGGCGAGCGCCGGGACGGGATTGGCGTAGGCCCAGCTTGAGGCGGGATGTTCACATCTTTGAGCGGTACGCGCAGCAAAGTATCCTGTGAGATACATGAATATGAACGGGATGATTGGATAATAGTCGCCTGAAACGAACCAGGGGTCGGGAAATCCTAGCCACGCCAAATAGGGGAATGAATAGGTCGATTTCGGGATGCCCCATGTCGCTGCGAAGAGAGCGAGGCATATCGCAATGCCCCACGTGCTGGACACTTTCTGAAGCATCGGTCGTATTACGGCTGCCACAGCGGTACACGCCGCCATGCAATAAATGATGCCAAAGTTCACTGAATCGTCGACCGATACGAGCGTTGTTGCGATCCAGACGACCAAAGCTGCGGCTGCGTACTTGGCCGCTCGTTTAGCATTGTTGCGTGAGAGCGTGCACATCCAACCCGCGATAAACAAAAATATCCAGCTGATGCTGGCGCGCCAGATGTCTTGAAAGACGGTCTGGGTAAACCAGGGCATATCCCAACCGTACAGGTAGGCGAGATCGTAGCAAGCGTGAAAACCTGCCATTGAAATCATCGTAAACCCGCGGACGGTATCAAAGATAGTGATGCGTTTTTGCATTACGAGAACCGGCGCATCAAGCCGACGACTTTGCCCAAGATAACGGGATTCGTTGCATAGATAGGCTCCATGGTGTCATTCTCGGGCTGCAGGCGTACGCGTCCCTGCTCCTTGTAGAACGTCTTGACGGTCGCTGAACCATCAATCATGGCCACGACAATTTCGCCGTTCATGGCACTCTTTTGTTCACGGACGATGATGTAATCGCCATTGAAGATGCCGACATTGATCATTGAGCTCCCATGCACCTCAAGGATAAAGGAACCCTGATCGGTGGCGATTTCGGTCGGGATAGTAAAAGTGTCTTCGATATTCTGCTCGGCCAGAATGGGAATCCCAGCCGCAACGCGACCAACGAGCGGTAGCGAGACCGTTCCGCGAGGTGCGGTGGGCTCGTCAGATTTAGAAATTGAGACAGAGGAACCGTCCTCGTTAAAGAGTTCCAGGGCGCGCGGTTTGGTGGCATCGCGCTTGAGTAGCCCGCGCGCCTCCAGAGCAGATAGATGGGCGTGCACGGTGCTGGGGGAGGAAAGGCCCACGGCAGAAGCCATCTCGCGCACGCTGGGCGGATAACCCTTCTCCTGTTGATATTCCTTGATGAAATCGTAAATTTGCTGCTGACGCTTGGTAATTTTGCGAGCCATCAGGGCATCCTCTCTACCCATGTCAAACAAATGTTCGAATTTTGCTTGACAGGAACAACTGTTCGAAGATAATAATAACCGAACATTCGTTCTCGCGCTAGACATTTTTGTCCGCGCGGCTTGATAAAACTGTTCTCAGCAAAACACGCGAGAGGAGAACATGATGAACGCAACGAATATGGTCCAGGGAAACCTCGCCCTTAAGCTCGAGACGCCTGCCGCGCCCGCTTTTACTGTTGTCAAGGGCGGCCGCTCCGGCTTTCAGCCTTTGACCGTAAAGCCTGCTCGCAATCAGCAGGCTGTAGTCGCGCCGGCTCGCGTTGCCCTGAAGGTTCCGACGATTGTCGCCGTTGCCGTTGCGCTTACGCTCTTCTTTGTCCTCGCTACGTCGGTCTTTAGCGCTCGTCACGCTGCGTATGCCGAGTCCGTTTCCAATGTTACCTACGAGACCATTCGCGTTCAGCCTGGCGATTCTCTTTGGTCGCTTGCCGAGGAATATCCAATCGAAGGCCTTTCCACGCAAGAGACTTCCGACATGATTCGTAGTGTCAATCACCTGGAGCACGGTTCGCTCGCCGCCGGTGCGCATCTTAAGGTTCCTGCTCGTTCGTAATCATTATCGCGCTGCGCATGGTACCCTTGTTATCGTTTAAGAGGAGGTACCATGCGCTGTCCCAAATGCGGCAAGGCACATACCCGCGTCGTTGATTCCCGTATGCAGGAGTCTAATAACACCATTAAGCGTCGTCGCGAATGTTGCTCGTGTAACTACCGCTTTACAACGTTCGAGCGGTGCGAAGACCCAATCGAGGTCATTAAGTCAGACGGAACCAAGCAGCGGTTCGATCGTAATAAGCTGCTCGTTGGCTTGATGCGTGCCACCATCAAGCGTGATATCGACACTAAGAAGCTTAATGAGATTATCGACGACATCGAGGTCGAGCTGCGCTCTCGCACGCTGACGGCTGTCACGTCCCATGAGTTGGGTGACATGGTGCTCAAGCGCTTGGCCAAGATCGACAAGGTGGCGTACATCCGCTTTGCCTCGGTCTACCGCGATTTCAAAGACGTCGATGAGTTTCTGCAAGAGCTCGACAAGCTAAGGTGATTCCATGTCCAACATTACCGTCAACATAAAGCGTCTCGACCCCACCGTCGAGCTTCCCAAATACGCCCATCCCACCGATGCCGGCTTGGATCTGCGCTCCAACGAGGACTGCGTTCTGAAGCCCTTCGAACGCCGTCTGGTCTCTACTGGGCTGGCCATCGCCCTGCCCGATGGCTACGCCGGCTTCGTCCAGCCCCGCAGCGGCTTGGCCATCAAGCAGGGCCTGTCTATAGTCAACACGCCGGGCCTCATCGACGCCCACTAC
>DBFCNY010000024.1:0-6523 GCA_048298285.1 Collinsella sp. | reverse complement strand
CACCAAGGAAGATATCGCTGCCGTGGACACCGCGCGCGGCGAGCTTTCCGATGCCCGCGCCGCGCTGGAGCTTGCCGAGGAGATGGGGGATGACCCCGACGCCGCCGCCCTTCGCGAGGAGGCTGCAGCCACGGCTGAACGCCTGGCCCGCGCTATCGACGAGCTCGAGCTTTCGAGCTGGTTTACCGGTGAGTTCGATCACGGCGATGCCATTGTGACCATCAAGCCCGGACAGGGTGGTCTGGAGGCCCAGGACTGGACCTTCATGCTCTTTAAGATGTACATGAAGTACTGTCAGCGTCGCGGCTGGAAAGTCACCATCAACGACTGTCCCGCGGCCGAGGTCATCGGCATCGATCGCGCGACCTTTACCGTTGAGGGCAAGGACGCGTTCGGTATGCTGCGCGCCGAGGCCGGTGTGCATCGCCTGGTGCGCATTAGCCCCACCGACGACAAGAAGCGCCGCCAGACCACGTTTGCCGGCGTCGAGGTCATCCCCGTGCTGCCCGACGATATCGACATCGAGATCAGCCCCGACGATATCCGTGTGGACGTGTACCATGCGAGCGGCCCGGGCGGTCAGGGCGTCAACACCACCGACTCCGCCGTACGCGTGACGCATTTTCCCAGCGGCATTGTGGTCACCTGCCAAAACGAGCGCAGTCAGATTCAAAACAAGGCCGCGTGCATGCAAATCCTTAAGGCTCGCCTGTACGAGATTGAGCTCGAGAAGCGCGCTGAGGCGCTCGATGAGATTCGCGGACCCAAGACTACCATCGGTTTTGGCAACCAGATTCGCAGCTACGTGCTCTACCCGTACCAGATGGTCAAGGACCTGCGCTCGGGCGTGGAGACCAGCAACGTCGAGGCCGTTCTTGACGATGGTGACCTGGATCCGTTTGTGATCGGCTACCATCGTTGGGCAACCGGCAACGCCGATGCGGAAACGCCGAACGCATAAGTCGCCAGATGGCTTTGGTCGTGGCAAAACCCATCGGTTGGACGGGTTCGCATCCAGAATAAACCCAGCACAGGGGTGGTTTTTGTCCGGCGAATCGCTAGAATCGAATAGAGTAAGAAGTTCAAAGCGCATCCGTTTGGGTGCGCTTTTTTGAGGGAGGTAGCATGGCATATCGTCTGGACATCAAGCGCATTCTTTCGATGAACTTCTTCCACGACCTGCCCCAGATTATGCTGGGGTGCGCCCTGGCAGCCGTCGCGACCGACCTGTTTTTGATTCCCAACGGCCTTGCTGCCGGCGGCGTTACAGGTCTTGCCACCATTATCCAGGCGGTCGGCGCCTCGCACGGCGTGTCTCTTCCCGTCGGCATCCAGACTATCGTGATGAACGCCTTGCTGCTGCTGGTGGTTATGCGCGCGGGCGGTATGTTCTATGTGGTGCAGACGGCGACGGGCTTTGTGCTGCTGGGCTTTTTCACCGACCTGTTTGCCCCGTTTGTGGCACCGCTGGCTCATGCCGACCTGATGCTGCCGGCCATGTGGGGCGGTATCGTTACGGGCATTGGCTACGGCATGGTGCTGCGTGCCGGCGCCAATACCGGTGGCTCTGACACCATCGGCCAGATTATCTCGCGCAATACGTCACTGCCGGTGGGCTCAACCGTTATGGCGATCGATGTTGCCGTGTGCGCCTTGTCGGCCCCGGTGTTCTCGATCGAAAACGCGCTGTACGCCGGCCTTTCGATGGTCATTAGCGGTTATGTGATCGATGCCGTGGTCGATGGCGGCAACAAGCGCCGTATGGTGCTCATCATCTCGGACAATTTCCCCGATATCGCGGCCGACATCATGTACGGCCTGGGCCGCGGCTGCACCAAGTTTAGGGCGACCGGCATGTATTCGGGCGCCGAGAAGCCGGTGATCATGGTGATTGTGAGCCGTCGTGAGCTCAACACCCTTAAGACCATCGTGCGCGAACGCGATCCGCACGCCATCGTGACCGTTGCCGATGTCACGGAAACCTTCGGCGAGGGCTTTAAGGACATCAGCGCGTAGGATTGAGCGGGACCGCATCCAAAAGACGTTCACATTGATAAACCGTTTCATCAGGGCGTCTGCCTGCTCAATTGTTCAAATACTGATAAAAACTCTGGTAAAGCCTTCACTTTCCCGCATAATGGATGGCGTACGTGCATCGCGGCCGGGCTGGGACTACCTTCTGTGCCGTGCGCATCTTGTCTAAAGAGGATGAAAGGAAGGCACAATGAGCGACGAAGAGCTCAAAAAGGTTGCCAACGAGGTAAGGAAGGGCATCGTCACCGGCGTGCACGCTGCCAAGTCCGGCCATCCGGGCGGTTCGCTCGGCGCTGCCGACATCATGACCTATCTGTACTTTGAGGAAATGAACGTCGACCCGGCCGATCCCCGCAAGGCCGACCGCGATCGCTTTGTGCTTTCCAAGGGCCACTGCGCGCCTGGTCTGTACGCCGTGCTCGCCGAGCGCGGGTTCTTCCCCAAGGAGGATCTCGAGACGCTGCGCCACATCGGCAGCCACCTGCAGGGCCATCCCAACATGAACGATACCCCGGGCGTCGACATGTCCACCGGTTCGCTCGGCCAGGGCATCTCCGCCGCCGTCGGGATGGCGCTCGCCGCCAAGCACTGGGGCGACGACTATCGTACATACGCCCTGCTGGGTGACGGCGAGAGCGAGGAGGGCCAGGTTTGGGAGGCAGCCATGTTTGCCGGCAACCAGCAGCTCGACAACCTCTGTGTGATCGTCGACCACAACGGCCTGCAGATCGATGGCCCCGTCGAGGAGGTCAACGACCCCATGCCGCTCGCCGACAAGTTCCGCGCCTTCAAGTTCCACGTGGTGGAGCTGGCTGACGGCAACGATTTCGACCAGATCCGCGCCGCCTTCGCCGAGGCTCGTGCCACCAAGGGCCAGCCGACCGCGATTATCGCCGAGACCACGAAGGGCAAGGGCGTCTCCTTTATGGAGAACCAGGTGGGCTGGCACGGCAAGGCCCCCAACGATGAACAGTTTGAGCAGGCCATGGCAGAGCTCACGGCCGCCGGAGAGGAGCTCTAGGATGGCAGACGTCAAGAAAATCGCCACGCGCGTAAGCTACGGCGAGGCCCTCGTCGAGCTCGCCAACGAGCACGACGACTTTGTGGTCCTCGATGCCGACCTGGCTGCCGCAACGCAGACCGGCAAGTTCAAGGCCGCCTGCCCCGATCGTTTCTTTGATGTGGGCATTGCCGAGAGCAACCTGATGGGTGTCGCCGCCGGTATCGCAACCACCGGTCGCGTTGCCTTCGCGAGCACCTTTGCCATGTTTGCCGCCGGTCGCGCCTTTGAGCAGGTCCGCAACTCCATCGGCTACCCGCACCTCAACGTCAAGATCGGCGCCACGCACGCCGGCATCTCGGTGGGCGAGGACGGCGCCACGCACCAGTGCTGCGAGGACATCGCGCTCATGCGCGTCATCCCTGGCATGACCGTTGTCGTCCCGGCAGATGACGTGGAGGCACGAGCCGTGACGCGTGCCGCCTACGAGTGCGACGGCCCCGTCTACATGCGCTTTGCCCGCCTGGCCTCGCCGGTCATCAACGACCCCGAGACCTACAAGTTTGAGCTCGGCCGCGGTATCGTCATGCGCGAGGGCGCCGACGTGACCATCATCGCCTGCGGTCTGATGGTCGGCGAGGCCCTCGAGGCCGCCGAGCAGCTCGCCGCCGAGGGTATCGACGCCGAGGTCATCAACATGCACACCATCAAGCCCATCGATGCCGACCTGATCGTCAAGAGCGCTACCAAGACCGGCCACGTCGTGACCGTCGAGGAGCACTCCGTGATCGGCGGCCTGGGCAGCGCCGTCGCCGATGTCCTGTGCGAGCAGTGCCCGACGCCACTCAAGAAGATCGGCGTCAATGACACCTTCGGCGAATCTGGCCCGGGTGCCGAGCTCCTGCACAAGTACGGCCTGGACGCCGCCAACATCGTGGCAACCACCAAGGAGTTCTTGGCGTAAGGCGGTCTGCTTTGGCCTTAACTTGAGAGCCGCTTCCGCATTGGGCAATGAACAAGCCGGGGCGCCTTCCATATGGAGGGCACTCCGGCTTTGTGTTTGGAGACGGCAGGGAAAGAAGCTAGAGAGGTTTTACGGTCGGGGCCAGGGCGCAGTTGCGCAACATTCAGCCCTAAACCCTAACAGCCAGAGGCGAATCGGAGAGGATTTCGCCCTGAAATGCGATGGCATGCATCCACTCGAAGGCTCGCTGATTCACGCATCCTTGGCGGCAACGGCCCTCCTTGACATCATCAGGCAACCTGATGGCGTTTGAACGTCCTTATCGCGAGAGCAATGCCCGTCGCGAAAAGCAGGAGGTAGAAAGCGGCGAGGAACACGGGCAGCTCGACCACGACAGGGCCTATGGCATACGAGACCATGCCGAAGAGGTTGAGGGGGTTCAGTGCGTCGTAGGGGAACAGGTAGATGATGCGGTTCGCGATGCTGCTCGTCATCGTCGGCACGAAGATCGGAATCAAGATGAGAGCGACGCCGACTGCGAGGATTCCCATGGGGCTGTCTATCTTGGCTGACAGTGCGAGCACTATCCCAAGGAGGGCGAGGGTTGCGAGATACCCGACGAGGCAGCATATGAGGGCGGCGGCTGACAGGCTTATGCCGTAGGTGCATGTGATGTTGTAGATCTGGATGGGTAGACCTGCGCCGTCGGCTCCGTAGAAGACGAGCGTTATTGCCAGGAAGACGAGTGTGAAGACCCAGTATATGGCGCTTGCCGCGATCATAGAGGCCGCCGCCTTCGCGCGCCCGAGCCTTGATTTGCCGAACTTGGTGGACAGCAGGATGGCGTCGGTTTTGGCCCGGTACTCCCCGTTGAACACCGATGCGCACGTTATCACGACTGCGAGCATCGCGAATATGAGGAACTGGGCGAGGTTGAGGAAGTCCTCCCATCCTCCTGCGTATCCGTACTCGATGGGCGTTTGCATGCCTTGCGCCCTCTCGCTCCAGAACGCCCTCTCATCGTCGTTGTACGAGAGGGCCCCGTTCGCGTCGAGCCCGGAGGCTATCTTCGAGCGGACTCGCCCGTAGAGGTCGACGGTGCCAGTCGTGTCGATAGCGGCTGCCGCGGACACGGGCATCTGGTAGCCTTGCATCCAAGGGCTTGTCAGCAGCGCCATGAGGGCGCCGTTCTTCGCGCTGAACTCCCAGTACTCGTTCGCCTTCTCCCCGTAGGGCTTCCTGTCCGTCCTGTACTCTTCCTTGACCTCGCCGTCCGGACCGACGAACTCCTTGAACTCGCGGAGCGCCTCGGTGGCCTCCTCGTCGGTGATGGGGCCTGCGAGCGCTTCCGTGTTTGCCTTTATCTGGGCGATGGCGGCAGTGCCTTCGAATTCGGTGCCCATCTCCTTGGGGTCGAGGGCGTACTGGGACGTTATGTTGAAGAAGGCTATGACCGCGACCAGCGCCAGGACGGCCGCTATGGAAACCTGCGAGACGCGCCTTGAGAGCATCTTCTTGAGCTCGTATCTGATGAGGCTACCCACGGCGCGCTCCTTTCCTGCGTGCGATTGCGTCCCGTCCCGCTTCCGCTTTCGTCCGCGAAACCGGCAGGCCCCCGGACTGCTCCTGGAAGAGGTAGAGGTAGACGTCCTCCAGCGTCGGCTCCACGGCGCGCGCGCTCGGATGCGGGCGCTGCTGCGCCACCACGCGAACAATGGCAGAGCCGTCCTGGGCGTAGTGGATGTTGCCCACCGTGAGCGATGCCGACATGGCGTCTGCCTCCCTCGGGGCGACAGTGCACTCCCAGACGCATCCCCTGATGTCCCCTGTGATCTCGTCGACCGTGCCCGTCGTGATGATGCCGCCAGCGCGCATCACGAGGATCTCGTCGGCGATGTACTCCACATCAGAGACGATGTGCGTGGAAAGGATGACGATCTTGTCTTGGGCGAGAGAGGATATGAGGTTGCGGAAGCGGACGCGCTCCTTGGGGTCGAGCCCTGCGGTGGGCTCGTCGAGCACGAGGACAGACGGGTCGTTGAGCACCGCCTGGGCGATGCCGAGCCGCTGCTTCATGCCGCCGGAGAAGGTCTTGACCTTCCGCTTTGCGGCCTCTGCGAGACCGACAACTCCCAGGAGTTCGCGCGTACGCACTTTCGCCTGCTGCGCGGTGAGCCCCTTGAGCGATGCCAGGTACATCATGAAATCGCAGGCCGTGAAGTCCGGGTAGTAGCCGAAGTCCTGGGGCAGGTACCCGAGGCGCGCCCGATAGCCGTCGCCAAGCTGGTCTATGGGGGTGCCCCCGAACAACACGCTTCCCGATGTCGGCCTCATGACGTCGCATATCATGCGCATGAGCGTGGTCTTGCCTGCGCCGTTGGCCCCGAGTAGGCCGTAGACGCCGGGCGTGAAGCTGAAGCTCACGCGGTCGACGGCGATATGGCTGCCGAACTGCTTGGTGAGCCTGTCAAGCCTGAGTTCCATGTTCGTTCCTTGTCCTTCGTTCGATGTTGCAGGCATGCAGG
>DBFCNY010000023.1:0-8988 GCA_048298285.1 Collinsella sp. | reverse complement strand
TCTGGAAGCAGCTTCCCAGTGGGGAAAGGGCTTCAAGATTGTCATCTTCTTTCCTAAATTGAGATCCAACGGAGGGAAATAATATAAACAGAAAAACGCCCGCAGGATTTTCTCCTGCGGGCAGCGTGTTGTCAGCTATCCCAAGGCTTGTATTCTGTTACAGTTTTCAAATAGGTTTCGGGATCGCCGTTCAAGATAAGGTCTGCATACTCCAAAGGAGCGTTGTAGATCAAATAATCCAGCTCTGACCGCTGATACATATTGTCAGCAATCTCGTTCTCAACGGCGATAGTGTCAATCGCAATCATACTGCCGTCGCTGAATTTCACTTCCACACAGCAATTATCCATATTGTAGGCACAAGATATTAAGGTTTTCATGGTATGTCCTCCATAATTCGTAATATAAAGCGAAAATCCCGTCTGACTTCCTGTTAGAAATCAGACGGGATTTGTCCGTATGCACCCCGGAAACCGTCAGCTAACAGTTGATAAGTAAATTAGTTCCTTATCACTGTTAAGCCAATGAGCTGCGGGGTTTTCTTTGTGCCTCCGATGCGAAGCGAATCGCTCAGATATTACTGATAATCGACGACGTCGATCCAGTTCTTCAGGAACTCATCGTTCACGTTGCGCTTACGAGCGAGCTCGGATGCGGCGACGATGCTCGTCCACTGACGCACGACCTGCATGGGCATGTCGGCGCGGTCGCAGTAGAGCTCCAGGTAGGCCTCGGCCTGATCCTTGCTGTTGAGGGCAAAGAGCAGGTAGGTGGTGGCAACGTCGGCAGCAGGGGAGCCCTGGGTGGCGTGTGCCCAGTCGCAGACGTACAGCTGGCCATCGTCGCCGACGATGACGTTGGAAGGGTTGAAGTCGCCGTGGCAGACCTTGAACTCCTTGGTCATGCCGTCCAGACGCTCCTGAAGGTTGTAGCGCGTGGTGGCATTGAGCTGATCAAGGCTGTCGATCATGCGGGCGAACTTGTCGCGCTGACGGTTAAGCAGCGGGGAGGTGTAGCCGTGGATCTCGATCTGGAGGTCGACGAACATCTCGAGGTACTCACCAAAGCGCTGGGGCTCGGCAGTCATCTTCTCGGCAAGGGTAGTGCCCGGAACCTTCTCGGTCACGAGCGCCCAGCCGTTGGCGTTCTCGAGCTGGGAAACCTCGAGAGCCTTGGGGCTGCGGATGCCGCACTCATTGATGCGGGCAAGATTCAAAGCCTCGTTGAACACGTCGGAGACGGGCTTGGTCTCGTTAAAGACCTTGACGATCTTGTCGCCCAGGTCGTAAACGACCTTGTTGCCACGGCGGACGAGCTCGGTCTTGGAATCGGGTAGCAGCATGGTTGCATCCTTTCAACGATGCGATAGAAGCGACGGCGGGGGTGTGTGAAACACCCGTGCACCCCCGCCGTTAAAAACCGTGCTAGAACTAGCAGACGGCGTAATCCTGAGGCTCTCGGCCGTAGTAGGCGTCCAGGTAGAGCTCCTTGATCTCGCTCATGAGCGGGTAGCGCGGGTTAGCGCCGGTGCACTGGTCGTTGAATGCCTGCTCGGTCATCTCGTCGAGGGTGTCGAGGAAGTACTTCTCGTCAACGCCGTACTCAGCGATGGTGTGCTTGACACCGATGAAGTCGCAGAGCTCGGTGAGCTTGGTGATGAAGTTCTCGAAGACCTCACGGTCGTCCTTGCCGTCGATGCCGCAGTAACGAGCCATCTCGGCGTAGTTGTGCAGCGCGTTGGGGTAAGGATACTGAGAGAAGGTTCCCATCTTGACAGGAGCCTCGGCGGCGTTGTAACGCATGACGCGGGTCAGGATGACTGCGTTTGCGAGGCCGTGGGGCAGATGGTGGAAAGCGCCGAGCTTGTGGGCCATGGAGTGGTTGAGGCCCAGGAAGGCGTTACCGAATGCCATACCGGCCATGCAGGATGCGTTGTGCATCTCCTCGCGAGCGTGCGGATCCTTGGCACCGTTGGTGAAGGAGCTCGGGAGGTTCTCGAAGACGAGCTTTGCGGCGCGCTCGGAGAGGCCCTTGGTGTAATCGGAAGCCATGATGGAGACGTAGGACTCGATGGCGTGGGTCATGACGTCAATACCGGAAGCTGCGGTGAGGCCCTTCGGGGCGGTCATGCAGTTGTCGGCGTCGACGATAGCCATGTTGGGGAGCAGCGCGTAGTCGGCGAGCGGCCACTTGATGCCGGTCTCCTTGTCGGTGATGATGGCGAACGGCGTGCACTCGGAGCCAGTGCCCGAAGAGGTCGGGACGGCGACGAAGTAAGCCTTCTTGCCCATCTCGGGGAAGGTGAAGATACGCTTGCGGATGTCCATGAAGTCCATGGCCATGTCCTCGAAGTTCGCCTCGGGGTGCTCGTACATCATCCACATGATCTTGCCGGCGTCCATTGCGGAACCGCCGCCGACGGCGATGATGACATCCGGCTCGAAGAGCGTCATCTGCTTGGCGCCGCGACGTGCGCACTGCAGGGAGGGATCGGGCTCAACGTCGTAGAAGCAGTCGTGAGCGATGCCCATCTCATCGAGCTTGGCCTCGATGGCACGCGTGTTGCCATTCTTGAAGAGGAACTGGTCGGTAACGATGAAGGCGCGCTTCTTGCCCATTACGGTGCCGAGCTCGTCGAGTGCGACGGGCGTGCAGCCCTTCTTGAAGTAGACCTTCTCGGGTGCGCGGAACCACAGCATGTTCTCGCGGCGCTCTGCCACGGTCTTGACGTTGATCAAGTGCTTCACCCCAACGTTCTCGGAGACGGAGTTGCCACCCCAGGAGCCGCAGCCCAGGGTTAGAGACGGCTTCATGCCGAAGTTGTAGAGGTCACCGATGCCGCCGTGCGAGGACGGGGTGTTGATGACGATGCGGCAGGCCTTCATGACGTGCTGGAACTTAGCGATCTTCTCGCTCTGTGCCGGGTGCACGTAGAGAGAGGCGGTGTGGCCCGGGCCACCTGCGAGGACGAGGTGCTCTGCCTTGTCAACGGCCTCCTGGAAGTCCTTGGCGTGATACATAGCGAGGACCGGGGAGAGCTTCTCGTGGGAGAACTCTTCCTTCTCGGGATCGGTGGAGGTGACCTCGGCGATCAGGATCTTGGTCTTGGCGGGAACCTTGATGCCGGCGAGCTCGGCGATCTTGGCGGCAGCCATGCCGGGGATGCGGTGATCGAGTGCGCCGTTCTTGAACATGGCGGCACGCAGGGCGTCCATCTCGGCACCCTGCTTGACGAAGTAGCAGCCGCGACGCTGGAACTCAGCCTTGACATCCTTGTAGATGGAGTCGAGGACGGTGACGGACTGCTCGGAAGCGCAGATCATGCCGTTGTCGAACGTCTTGGAGTGGATGATGGAGTTGACGGCGAGCTTGATGTCCGCGGTATCGTCGATGATGACCGGGGTGTTGCCGGCGCCAACGCCCAGGGCGGGCTTACCGGAGGAGTAAGCAGCCTTGACCATGCCCGGGCCACCGGTTGCGAGAATGATGTCGACGTCGCGCATGACCATGTTGGTCAGCTCGATGGACGGCTTGTCGACCCAGCCGATGATGCCCTCAGGAGCACCGGCCTTGACAGCTGCGTCGAGAACGAGCTTGGCGGCGGCGATGGTGCACTTGGCGGCTGCCGGGTGCGGGGAGATGATGATGGCGTTACGGGTCTTCAGGCAGATGAGCGTCTTGAAGATGGCCGTGGAGGTCGGGTTGGTGGTCGGGATGACAGCGCCAACGATACCGATCGGCTCGGCGACCTTGGTGATGCCGTAAGCGTCGTCGCGCTCGATGACACCGCAGGTCTTGGTGTTCTTGTAAGCGTTGTAGATGTACTCAGCGGCGTAGTGGTTCTTGATGACCTTGTCCTCGAGAACGCCACGGCCTGTCTCCTCGATGGCGAGCTTGGCCAAAGGAATACGAGCCTTGTTGGCGGCCATAGCAGCCTCGTAGAAGATCTTGTCTACCTGCTCCTGAGTGTACTCAGCGAATTTAGCCTGGGCCTCACGCATAGATTTGAGTTTGGCCTCAAGCGCCTCCACGTTGTCCACGATGGCGGGAGTAGTGTTTTCCGGTGACTTTTTCACCATTTGTGTCTCCTTGCGATCGGAGATTTACCCTACGCCTTGCATGATAGCAAGAAATAATTCGGTAAACGGTCAGATTCCCGTAAAAGGCACACTAAAATGCTTCAATTAAATGAAACGTTTTAACTAAAACTATCTGCCAGTGCATCGCCCCGCTCATTGGGGACAGACTTACATGAGTGCTTTCACTCATTTGGGACAGACATCGATTTGTCATTTTGCCGTTCTGGGCCTCTTATTGCCGCTCATTGGATATAAATAAGTTACAGGCTCAGCATTTCGCGTTGCTTCTCTCCTTTTAGGTGTTGCCTGTACAGCTTTGAAAGGAGAGTTTATGCCCCGATGCGCCCGCGCCGTTTCGATCACCGGCTATTACCACATCTATGACCGCGGCAACTCCAAACAGATTATTTTTGAAGATGACTCCGACCGTTATCGTTTCTTATCGGATATCTCGGACAGGTTTGCGCGCCATAAAGTTGCGGTGTTGGCTTGGTGCCTTAGGGACAACCACTTCCATTTGATGGTTGATGACCCATTTGACAACCTTTCAAAGGCAATGCAGTGCGCGCTGACGGCATATGCTAAGTATTTCAATGGGAAAACGGGGAGAACGGGGCATCTGTTTGATAATCGCTATTCGCGGGTCGCGGTTGAGTCGGACACGCAGGCGGTACAGCTGCTCGACTATATTCATCTCAATCCCGTGAAAGGTGCGCTCGACTCACTTGAGGCGTACCGCTGGTCAAGCTACAAGGCATATCAGCTTGGCTATGATCCCTTTGACATCTGTGATGCGGCCCCTATGCTCGATATTGTCGGAGGCTCCCGTTGCTATTGCGAGCATCTCGAGGAAGTTGCCGGGCGCATCTGGTCAGTGGATGTTCTTCCACGC
The DNA here is from genome assembly GCA_048298285.1 of Collinsella sp. Classification (GTDB taxonomy): domain Bacteria; phylum Actinomycetota; class Coriobacteriia; order Coriobacteriales; family Coriobacteriaceae; genus Collinsella. Next base: position 4,017 of record DBFCNY010000023.1, on the reverse strand, counting down.
CGGCGGATCCCCGATGAGGAGGCTCTTTCCGTTGCGCGCGATGTCCTGCTGAGCATAGATCCTGTGCTGCTCAAGGCCCTGCCACGCCCCGAACGCGATGCCTGCCTGCTGAGGCTCAGGCGGGCACATCTCACGGTCAAGCAAATTGCCCGTATCACCGGTATCGGCGCCACAAGCGTGACCAAGGCCACTGCAGGCTGGAAGGAGGCTGCGTGAGGTAGGGGTCGGAGCCGATCGGGACGCCGCATGCGGGCGCCATGTCTGTCCCCAATGCGTGAAAACACTCATGTAAGTCTGTCCCCAATGAGTGCAAAAAGGCGCCCTCCGTAGGGGAGGACGCCTTTGGTAAGTTCTATGTGAACGCGAGGTCTTTGACCCGGAGAGTCCGAGGTACTTGTTGGTAAGACCTTATTTAGGAGCGCGCAACCTTGCCGGACTTGAGGCAGGTGGAGCAAACGTTCATCTTGCGACGGTGACCATCGACGACGACGTAGACGCGCTGGATGTTGGGGCGGAACTTACGGTTGGTGACGCGGTGAGAGTGGCTGATGGAGCGACCGGCAACGGGGTGCTTACCGCAAACTTCGCAAACTTTGGACATAACTGACCCTCCTTGGGCGACAAACGAACATGTCGCGTTAACAAACAAGCCTGAACTATAGCACAGAAGCAGCTCCCTGTGCGTAATCTACACAGAGATATTTCTCTTTTGGCGATAGTGCTCACGCCACGGCCCTGGACGTAGATCCGATTACGTGCAGCAGAGGGGATTATGCCAGCTCGTGCGTACGTTTTCAAGCTCGTCCCACAAATATATATAGGTTTATTGAGCATTGGGCTCCGTTTACGGATTGCCCTGTATTTATGCTCGCAATTAAGCTCGAGGTTGGCTACACTATCCCCTGACCATTAAAGGGGTACGAGATACCCACATGGAATTACATAGCTGCCAAAGAGCAGCCCTTCCTGTGGGTGTCTGGTCCGCTTTGAGCGGTCGGGCATCTATTTTTTTGACTGTGTCAGCAGTCAAGACATGTGAGGAAGGAGATCGATGGGCACGACTTCCCCCAAGGCGGTCATCATGGACGAGACCGCCGTCAATCGAGCGATGACCCGCATCGCGCACGAGATTCTCGAGCGCAACGAGGGCTGTGAAGACCTCGCTCTGGTCGGCATCGTCACGCGCGGCGACCTTCTGGCAAAGAAGCTCGCCGAGGAGATCAAGGAGATCGAGGGCGTCGACGTTCCGCTCGGCAGCCTCGACATCAGCTTCTACCGCGATGACTACGCTACCAATTTCGCTCCCGCGATCCACGCCACCAACATTCCCTTCAGTGTCGACGGCAAGCGCGTCGTGCTGGTGGACGACATCCTGTACACGGGTCGTACCATCCGCGCCGCTCTGGACGCCGTCATGGATCTGGGCCGTCCGAGCCGTATTGAGCTGGCAGTCCTCGTTGACCGCGGCCACCGTGAGCTCCCTATCTCGCCGGACTTTGTCGGCAAGAACGTTCCCTCGTCGCACGAGGAGAACGTGCACCTATATATGAAGGAAGTCGACGGCCGTACCGCCGTCGAGATCAACGACGTCGCGCCGGGTTCCCACGTGGGCTCCGCGCCGCTGGGAGGTGAGTAGTACCGTGGCGTTCAACCATAAGCACCTGATCGACATTACCGAGTACTCCGAAGAGGACATCAAGCTCATCCTCGAGACCGCCAAGGCGTTCTCCGAGGTCAACGAGCGTGCGATCAAGAAGGTCCCCACGCTCAAGGGTAAGACCATCGTCAATATGTTCAACGAGCCCTCGACGCGTACCCGCAGCTCTTTCGAACTCGCCGAGAAGCGTCTTTCGGCCGACAGCCTCAACTTTGGTGGCTCCTCGACCTCCACGGTCAAGGGCGAGAGCCTCGTTGACACCGTCGAGACCCTCAACGCCTATAAGATCGACTGCATCGTCGTGCGCGATAAGCACGCCGGCGCCCCCTACATCGTCACGCAGAACTCGCCCGCAAGCGTCATCTGCGCCGGTGATGGCAAGCACAACCATCCCACGCAAGCCCTGCTCGACCTGTACACCATCTGGGAGCACAAGGGCGACTTCCACGGTCTGAAGGTCGCTGTCGTCGGCGATATCGCCCACTCCCGCGTTTGCGGCTCGCTGATCCCCGCCCTTAAGATCATGGGCTGCGAGACCTACGCCGTCGCCCCCGGCACGCTGCTGCCGCCGGCGCCCGAGGTCCTGGGCTGCGACCACGTGACGAGCGACCTCGATTCCGTCCTGCCCGAGCTGGACGTCGTCTACATGCTGCGCGTGCAGCAGGAGCGCCTCGAGGGCGCCCCGTTCCCGACCATTCGCGAGTACCACAAGCTTTTCGGCCTGACCAAGGACCGCGAGAAGCTCATGAAGCCCGATGCGATCATCTGCCACCCGGGCCCCATCAACCGCGGCGTCGAGTTCGACTCCTATATGGCCGACCACCCGCAACGCTCCGTCATCCTGGAGCAGGTCTACGCCGGTATCTGCGTGCGTATGGCTATCCTGTATCTGCTGCTTGGAGGTGCCGATAATGGCCTTGCTTCTTAAGAATGCCCACGTCGTCGACCCGTCCGTCGAGCTTGACGGTGTCGTTGACGTCCTGATTGACGGCGACAAGATCGCCGAGGTCGGCGAGAATCTCGCCGTCGAGGGAGCCGAGGTCCGCGACCTTTCCGGCAAGTACCTCGTCCCCGGCCTGGTGGATATGCACGTTCACCTTCGCGAGCCCGGCTACGAGGTCAAAGAGGACATCGAGAGCGGCACCCGCGCTGCTGCCAAGGGCGGCTTTACCGGCGTGTGCGCCATGCCCAACACCGATCCCGTCACCGATAACGGCACCGTCGTGGAGTTCGTCAAGTCCCGCGCTGCCGAGGTCGGTCACTGCCGTGTCTATCCGTCGGGCGCCATGACCCGCGGTCTTAAGGGCGAGGCCATGTCCGAGATGGGCGATATGGTCGCCCACGGCGCCGTCGCCTTCACCGACGACGGTCGCGGCGTGCAGGGCGCGGGCATGCTCCGTCGCTGCATGGACTACGGCAAGATGTTCGGTAAGGTCTTTATGAGCCACTGCCAGGACGAGGACCTGGTCGGCCACGGCCAGATCAACGAGGGCAAGGTTTCGACCCGTCTGGCCCTCGAGGGCTGGCCGGCTGCCGGCGAGGAGCTCCAGATCGCTCGCGACATCGAGATCGCTAAGCTGACCGGTGCCAAGCTGCACATCCAGCACATCTCCACCGCCCATGGCCTGGAAATCGTGCGCGCCGGTAAGGCCGCTGGCGTTCGGGTTACCTGCGAGGCTACCCCGCACCACATGTTCCTGACCGAGAACGACCTGGACGTGACCTACAACACCTCGCTCAAGGTCAATCCGCCGCTGCGCACCGACGAGGACGCCGAGGCCATCCGTCAGGGTGTCATCGACGGTACCGTCGACGTTATCGTCACCGATCACGCTCCGCACACTCCGTGGGAGAAGGCCCGCGAGTTCGAGCTCGCACCCTTTGGCATGATTGGCCTCGAGACCTCGCTGTCGCTCGTGCTCACCGAGCTGGTCAACACGGGCAAGATGAGCGTGGGCCGCATGGTCGAGCTCATGGCCATCAAGCCGCGTGAGATCCTAGGCCTCGACCAGGTTCAGGTCAAGGCGGGCTCCGTTGCCGATCTGACCGTGTTCGACGCGTCCGCCACCTGGACGGTCGGCGAGGACGGTTACGAGTCGCGCGCCGAGAACTCCGGTTTCGCCGGCCGCACGCTCACCGGTCGTGCCACCGATGTGTTTGTCGGCGGCAAGCAGACGCTCGCCGACGGCTGCATCTGCTAGCATTGCCTTATCGCTTATGTGCGCGGCGCCCTTGCGGTGCCGCGCATTCTGTTCGTTTTGACCATGCAACCGCATGGGGGATTGGAGCGTCTATGCCCACACCTTCCACTGCACGCATGCACGACTTCGAGGTCGTCTCGAACCAGGAGATCGCCGACG
>DBFCNY010000022.1:0-2283 GCA_048298285.1 Collinsella sp. | reverse complement strand
ACTTCCGAGGGCTTCCTGGCCGAGGTCCTGCGCCGCGTCAAGGCCAAGGGGGCCGAGTTCGTCCTCGATATCTCGAGCCATCAGCTGGCTGACCTCATTGCCATGGAGCCGCTGCTGATCAAGCCCAATGACGACGAGCTGCTCGACATCTTTGGCATCAAGGTGAGCGGTGGCGACGACGAGTCCGTTAAGGGCGCTATGGCCGAGCTGCATGCAAAGGGCGCCAAGAACGTGCTGCTGACCCTCGGTGGCGACGGCGCGTACTTCTCCAACGGCGAGCATATCTGGTTTGCCAACCGCACCTTCGACGTCAAGCTGCTGTCGACGGTGTGCGCCGGCGATTCCTCGCTCGCTGCCTTCCTGTCCGTATGGCACGACGCCCCCGAGCGAGTCGAGGATGCCCTCCGTCTGTCGATGGCTACCGGCGCCAACGTGGTCGAGTGCCCCGGTCTGGGCGATTTTGCCAAGGTGGACGAATATAAGAAGCACATCGAGGTTCGCCAGGTCTGCTAGCCGCATCGATACATCGTTGCCGAACACCCGCTTTGGATTACCAAGGCGGGTGTTTTTTGCGCGCTGAACGTATGTGGCGTCTGCTGTCTCGTTTTATCGAATCGACGAAGCAATTGCGTGTGCGCGCTTTCTCGTTTCTTGTTAGACTTCTTGAGAACCATCGATTAACGCTCGCAAGTGCAGGAGGCCACAGGAATGTGCAATGTTTCGCTCAACGCCACGCAGCCGTCAGCCGCCTCTCTGCGCGTGTTGCGTGCCCTCGAGGATGCCGGTCTTGAGGCCTGGTACGTGGGTGGTTGGGTGCGCGATGCCCTGATGGGATGCCCCAGCCACGATGTTGACATGTGCTGCAGCGGCCTGTGGCAGGAGTCCAAGGCGGCGCTCGAGGCCGCTGGCATTGCGGTGGTTGAGTCGGGTATTAAATTTGGCGGCATTACCGCCATTTGTGATGATGAGCGCATCGAGGTCACGACGTATCGCCTGGACGGCTTTTACACCGACGGCCGTCATCCTCAGAGTGTGGAGCGCGCCGCCTCGCTTGAGGACGATCTGGCGCGCCGCGACTTTACCGTCAACGCCATGGCTTGGCATCCCGATCGCGGGCTTGTCGACCGCTACGACGGCCAGGGTGATCTGGAGCGAAAGCTGATCCGGGCCGTCGGCGATCCCAAGCGCCGCTTTAACGAGGATGCCCTGCGCATGTTGCGTGCGGTGCGTTTTGCCTGCCGCCTGGACTTTGTGATTGAGCCCGAGACTAAGCGCGCCCTTGCCGAGTGCGCGCCGCTGCTCGATGCCGTGGCGCGCGAGCGCGTGGGTATTGAGCTTGAGGGCATCCTTTCGACCGGCCACGGGGGAGACGCCATGCTGCGCTACCCCGAGCTCATCTGCGCCGCCGTGCCCGAGTTGGCAGCGGGTCGCGGCTTTGATCAGCGCAGCGTCTATCATGCGTTTAACGTTTACGAGCATATCGCCCGTGTGCTGACGGTGGCGGGGGAGTTGGCGCTGTGCGACGGCTTTACACCCTCAATGAGCCTAATGTGGGCGGCGTTTTTGCACGACGTTTCCAAGCCCGATTGCTTTACGGTCGACCATGCGGGCAGCGGCCACTTTTACGGTCACCCCGAGCTCGGGGCCAAGAAGGCGCGCACCATCATGGATCGCTTGGCGCTTTCGCACGACTTGGTCCGCGACGTGTGCCTGCTCATTAAGTACCACGACAAGCCGCTGCGCCCCGAGCGCTCCTGCTTGCTCAATATGATGCGCTTGCTTTCGGGCGAGGGCGTCGATACGCCGCGCCTGATGGACGAGCTTATGGACCTTAAGCGTGCCGACACGCTGGGCAAGGCGCCGTCGTGCTTCTATTACGTCGAGACGATCGAAGAGATGCGCTCACTCGCCCATGATTTGTTGGAGGCGGGGGAGCCCTATATGCTCAAGATGCTCGCCATCAACGGCGGCGACCTGATCCGTGCCGGAGTCAAGCCCGGGCCGGAACTGGGTCAGCTTCTCAACTCCGCCCTCGACGACGTGATCGAAGACAACATTCCCAACGATCGCGAAGCTCTTTTGGTCCATCTCAACTTGAATTAGCTACCCAGTTTACCTGCGTGTTCCATAACCTGCCGACAATTTGGTTGATTTCCGATCTCAGCCGAACACATTAGGCGGACAGGCCGTTCCCGCAGCTAGCCGAACGCCCCCGAGGCCCCATCCGGGCCCCGGGGGCGCCGTTTTCCCAGTTGAGGAACGGTGGAGATGTGTTTCGATGGG
>DBFCNY010000021.1:0-5291 GCA_048298285.1 Collinsella sp. | reverse complement strand
CTCCGTGCGAGTCAGGACTGTCCGAGCAGGCGACCTTATGCCCCGCCCCTCGGGACGACGGGATAGAACAGGAGCGCATATGGCAGGCAAGCCACAAACACTAGCTACGACCTCGGCATTCGAGATCTTGGGCCCCGTCATGGTCGGCCCCAGTTCTTCGCACACCGCCGGCGCCCTGCGCTGCGCCCAAGTTGCCGCCAGCCTGCTGGAAGGCCGCATCACCAAAGTCACCTTTGGCCTGTGGAACTCCTTCGCCCACACCTACCGCGGCCACGGCACCGACCGCGCGCTCGTCGCGGGCATCCTGGGCCTCGATACCGACGACGAGAACATCAAGCAGGCCTTCGACCTCGCACGCGAGCAGGGCCTCGAATATCACTTTGGCATCAAGGGCGACGACGCCTCCATCCACCCCAACACCGTCGACATCGAAATGGTCGATGACACGGGCGCCACGGCACAGGTCCGCGGTGAGAGCCTGGGCGGCGGCAAGATGCGCATCAGCCGCATTAACGGCGTCGGCGTCGACATCTCGGGTATGTACTCAACTCTATTCGTGGCGCACAAGGACGTCCCCGGTGTACTCGCCGCGCTCACCAACCTGCTCGCCTACGCACACGTGAACATCGCCTTCTGCCGCACCTACCGCACCGAAGTGGGCGGCCAGGCTTACTCCGTCTTTGAGACCGACGGTGCGCCCGACGACACCGTCGTCCCCATGCTCCGCAAGCTCGACAATGTCGATTACGCGACCTTTATCGAGCTCCCCGGTTCTGCCTCGTCGCTCTCCCCCGGCGTCTCGGCAAAGGAGATCTTCGACGACGGCGAGCAGCTGCTCGATGCGTGCGAGGAACTGGGGCTCAGCATCGGCGCCGTCATGGCCGTTCGTGAGGCGCGTCTGACCGGCGAGGCCCACGCCGTCGCCGCCATGCGTCGCGTGCTCGACGTCATGCGCGAGGAGACCACGGCCCCCCTCGCCAATCCGCAGCGCTCGCTCGGTGGGCTCATCGGCGGCGAGGCCAAGCTCGTCGAAGCCACCGGCCGCAACGATTTGAGTGCAAGCCTGATGGGTGCTGTCCAGACCGACGCCGTGGCTCGCGCCATGGCCGTGCTCGAGCGCTCCGCCACGATGGGCGTGATCGTCGCCGCCCCCACGGCCGGCTCCGCGGGTGTTGTGCCCGGCTGCGTGCTGGCGCTCGCCGATCGCCTGCAGCTCGACGACGAGCAGGTCATGGACGCGCTATACTGCGCAGCCGCCATCGGCCTCAACCTCACCACAAGCGCCTGCGTTGCCGGCGCCGAGGGCGGCTGCCAAGCCGAGGTCGGAAGCGCCGCCGCCATGGCAGCCGCCGCGCTGGTACAGATGCTCGGCGGCACGCCCGAGCAGGCGCTTGACGCCAGTTCCATCGCGCTAAGTAACCTGCTGGGCCTCGTTTGTGACCCCGTCGGTGGCCTCGTGGAGGTGCCCTGCCAAAACCGCAACGCCATCGGCGTGGCAGCGGCCTTTAGCTCGGCACAACTCGCCCTCGCAGGCATTAAGAGCCTGGTGCCGTTTGACCAGATGGCACATGTCATGCTCTCGGTGGGTCACGCGTTGCCGGCCACGCTGCGCGAGACGGCAAAGGGCGGCATCGCGCAGGCTCCGGCCGCACTTTCGGCCTGTGCAAAATGCGGTGTGTGCGGATAGCGGCAAAGAACGACTCAAAGGTGGGACAAATGTCCCACCTCTTTTGAATGCCACCGTTTCCGTACCACAAACAGCAGGGCAATCGCTATAATGCAAGCCCAGTAAAAACACGATGAACCGCAAGGCGAAAATCGAAGGATATGCATACGATGTCGCAAAACGATCGAACTCAACTGATTCCCGATCCGCAGCAGCCGAGCAGGCACACCGGCGGCGTTCAGTCGCCGCGTCCTATCGCGCCGAGCCACGGTCAGCAGCGTAGTGCAGCAAACGCTTCCCAACACCCGAACCAACAGCGACAGCAGCGTCAACAACGTCAGCAGCGCCAGGCAAACGGCAATGCGCCCAAGCAGCCCCCCACGCACGCTCGAGGCGATCGCGGCCCCGCGCGCAAACCCGCCGAGAACAATAAGTCGGGCAAAAAGACGACGTTATTTGTCGTCCTGGGCCTAATCGTCATTGTCTATATCGTAGGCGTCGTAGCATTTTCGCAGGTAGCCTACCCCAACACCACCATCGCCGGCGTCGACGTCTCGTTCTCCAACGCTTCGTCTGCCGCCACCAAGGTCAATTCGGCATGGAAGCACTATAAGCTCGCCGTGACAGGCGATGACTTTAGCTGGACCTATCAGCCCGAGTCCGATGAACCCATCGTCGATGGCGAAGCTGCCGCAAAAGAGATCATCAACCACAACGAAGCCTTTATTTGGCCGGTCCGCCTTGTGGAATCCTTAAGCGGCAAGACCAAAACAACCGCTACCTCCAACGAAGTCGATCTTGATCAAGACGTCGACCTGTCCATGCTCTCCGACACCTTTGACCAAAAGAAGTTTGAGAAGGATCTGGGCGCCGCCATCAACGAGTTTAACGAGGGCCGTTCGGGCACGTTCGAGGCAAATAGCTCCTATGACGAGCAGGCCGGCAAGTTTACCGTCGAGAAGGCGCGCTCCAACGAAAAACTCAACCGCGAGCATGTCATTAAGTATGCCGAGCTCGAGCTTGCCTCGCTGGCCGAGTCCGTAGATCTTTCCAAGCTCGGCAACGATGCCTATGAGCCGCTCAATGGAACGCTGACCGATGATCAGATTCAGGCCGCATGCGATGCCGCCAACAACTTCCTGGGCGTCAACGTGACCCTCAAGCTCAACGGCGAGGATGCCGGCAAGGTTGATGGCAGCTCCGTATTGCAGTGGATCAGCTTTGCCGATCCCGCCAACCCAACGCTCGATACGTCGCAGATCAGCAACTGGGCAGCCGAACTCGCCAACGGCTTTAATACCGTGGGCTCCACTCGCTGGTGGACGCGCGCCGATGGCAAGCAGTGCGCCGTCGAAGGCGGCGACTTTGGTTGGTCCATCGACAGCAGCTCGCTCGCCAAGCAGGTCGAGGACGCCATTAACAACAAGCAGACCGGCGAAATCGAGATCAAGTACTCCCAGAAGGCCGACACCTTTACCGCAAAGGGAGAGCCCGACTGGAAGGCGTATATCGACGTCGACTTGTCCGAACAGCACGCGCGCTACTATGACGAGAGCGGAAATATCGTTTGGGAGGCCAACTTTATCTCGGGCAAGCCGGGCGAGGACGCCACGCCCGAGGGCGTCTGGCAGATCAACAGCAACGACGGCGGCAGCACCCTGATCGGAGCCAAGGACCCCGAGACCGGCAAGCCCAAATACGAGAGTCCGGTGAGCTACTGGATGCCGTTTGAGGGCAACATGATCGGCTTCCATGATGCCACCTGGCAAAACGACAAGAGCTTCGATAACGCCGAGTCGTACAAATGGTGCGGCAGCCACGGCTGCATCAACCTGCGCCTGGCAGACGCCAAGGCACTTCACGACTGCATCAAAGTCGGCCTATGCGTGGTTGTCCACTCGTAGTGCAACGCGCGCATTCCTACAACGTGGAACCGCTGCGACCAATCTAACAGTTCCGAAAGAAACCGTTCTATGCGCCCACCCCAACCGGTGGGCGCATATACTTATCGAGGTACTTTCTATAAAGGAGACGCTATGCCGAATGTCCCCACGACCACCCCGGGCCCGGATGATACCGAGCACACGCTCGAAGATGTCACCGAAACGATTCCTCTGATTACAAACGTACATGCCGATAAGCAGAGCGGACGCGCGAACGATGCGACCGAGATTTCCGATGAAGAGGCATATGCCAAGCTCAAGGCAAAACGTGCCGAACGTCGACGCAAAAAGCTCATCCGACGCGGCATTGCGGCCGGCGTCGTGGCCGCCATTGTGCTCATCGCCGTTGTCGTGACCTTAGCCATCAACGCACGGCCCGCAGGCAACAACGGGCCGGTGACCGACATGGTGACCGAGGGCACGTTTACCACAACGGTCGAGGCGAAAGGCCAGCTCAAACCCATTTCGTCCTCAGTGGTCTCCCCTTCTGTCGACGGTACGGTCGATTCGATCAACGTGCAGGCGGGCCAATCCGTCAACGAGGGCGACGTGCTTATGACCATTAAAAACGACGAGCTCGATCGCAACGTTGCCGAGGCGCAGCGTGCAGTTGCTGCCGCTCAAGAAGACCTCGCTAATGCGAAGAAAGCCGCAGCTGCCGCTCAGGCCACCCCAACGACGGACGTCGATGGAGCTTCCGCAGCGGCTGGCGTCTCCGCCGCATCGGCGGACACGAACGCCGTATCGGCCGCGCAGCGCAGCCTCGCATCGGCCCAGGCAAACCTCGATCAGGCGAACGCCAAGGCGGCCAGTCGTACGGTCACGGCCCCGAGCTCGGGCAGTATCGTGGAGCTCAACGCCAAGGTGGGCGCCACGGTAACAGGCGGCATGATCATGGGCGAAAGCGATACGAGCGGCGGCAAGCAGTGCATGCAGATCGCCGACCTATCTAAGATGAAGGTGACCGTGCAGGTGGGCGAAAAGGACATCGCCAAGATCGCCGTTGGGCAGAGTGCCAACGTCACGTATCCCGCGTTTCCCGATATCGTAAGCCAGGGAACGGTCACGGCCATCGCCTCGGTGGCAAACTCCGACGCCGCCAACGGTGGCGGCGGCAGCGTAACCTTTAACGTCGACATTCTCATAGAGGCGCCCGACGCGCGCCTGAAGCCGGGCATGACGGCCGAGGTATCGGTGGTGACCGAGCAGCTCGACGACGTGGTGATGGTGCCGACGATGGCGCTCATGACCGAAGACGGCGAACACTATTACGTCAACGTGGCAACCGATGACGAGGGCAAGCAAACCCATCGCGTGAAGGTGACCGTCGTGACGCAAAACGACAACGAAGCCGTAGTCGGCAAGACACAGGTCAAGCGCGACGACCAGGACAACGAGATCAACCCCAACGTGCCGGTTACCAAGCTGCGCGATGGCAACACCCTCGTCATGGACACCGGAGCGAACGCAACGGCTGACGGCGGCTACAGCGCGGATTCGGACAGCATGTCTGACGATGAGGGCATGTAATGCGTCCCGTTATCGACATCCGCAACGTGCACCGCATCTTTGAGAGCGAGGCGGGGTGCGCCCACATCCTGCACAACGTGAGCCTGGCAGTAAATCCCGGCGAATTCGTCGCTATTACCGGCCCTTCGGGCTCGGGCAAGTCAACGCTCATG
>DBFCNY010000020.1:0-2174 GCA_048298285.1 Collinsella sp. | reverse complement strand
CGTAGCCCATGTCCTTGGCGTTCTTGAGCAGGACGGACGCCGGCGTGTAGTAGATCGGCGCAAAGATCATGGTGGCGCCGGCCTGCTTGGCCTTGGTCAGCTGGTTGGTAAAGCTCGTGGCGGAGTCGTCCTTAAAGGTCTCCTCGTCAACAACCTCGAGCTTGGACTCAGCGGCCTGGGCCTTAAAGGAATCTGCGATACCCGAAGAATAGGCGTCGCCGGAGTTATAGAACAGCACGAACTTCTCGTCCGCATACTTCTGCGCCAGGAACTTGGCAGCGTTGACACCCTGGTTGGGGTCGGTGAAGCAAACCTGGAAGACGCAATCCTTGCCGTCGGTGACGTCCTCGGAGGACGCGGACGGGGTGATCATGAACGTCTTGGGGTCGTTACCACACTCAGCGGCAACGGCAACCGACGCACCCGTGGTGGTCGGGCCGACGAGGGCCTGCATGCCCCAGTCGAGCAGGGTATTGAAGGCGTTGACGGCCTTCTCGCCGTCGGCCTGGTCATCCTCGGCCTTGCTGGCAAGCGGCAGCTCCTTGGTGGAGAAGTCCTTGCAGCCAAGCTCGACACCCTGGGTAACGGACTTGCCGTAGGACGCGTTGGCGCCGGTCAGCGGGCCGATGGTGCCGATCTTAAACGAAGCGTCACCCGAAGCGGAACCGCTGTCGCCGCCGTTGGAGGAGCAGCCAGCTAGAATGGACATCGCCCCCAGACCTGCTGCGCTCGCGATAACGCTCCTGCGATTCATAACAGGGTTCAATGACTTACCGGTGAGGCTCGACATGCGGCTCTCCTCTCAAATCTCGTCGGGTTTCGGTAGCCCGACAGGCCATCCTTCGCCGTGTTCGGCGTTCGCAAAATAGTAGACGCTTTAGTTGAGAAAAGTGGCGATTATTTCAACTTTTCTTTTGTTTTGTCCATTTATCCAAAATTATGCGTATTTCTGTCGGTTTATACAGTTTAGCCACTTTATTGTGTGAAAGTATTGTTTCCGTTCTGTTACAAGCGTCCCTGCCCTGATTAAAACGACCTCACCGCTCGCGTTTTGTGCGCACCTAGGCGGCGATGTACTTGCCGTCCTGAATCACATAGGCTGTAGGTCGTATGTAGTGAGCATGTTTCCAATGTTTCCGCAGCGTTTCGGGGGTGCCGTTTTGTGCGACTCCTGTTGCCTGGCGAGCACGCGCCCTCGGTTCACGCTAGAATGCACTCAACCTTTAAGCGGTTAATCCATCCATAAGATGCACGAAGGAGCTATCTATGAGCGAACCCCTGCGCACCGTGAACGTCGGTCTGATCGGTCTGGGAACCGTCGGCGGCGGCGTGGCCCGTCTGATCAAGAGCCACCACGATGAGTACCTGGCAGCCTACGGCATCGACCTTAAGCTGACCCGCGCCTGCGCGCTTGCCTGGGAGCAGGCCGAAGCAGCCGGTATTGAGCGCGAGGCCTTTACAAGTGACTGGCACGACGTCGTCACCGACCCCGCCGTCGACATCGTCGTCGAGCTGATCGGCGGCGAGCATCCCGCAACCGAGATCTTCACCACCGCCTTCGAGAACGGTAAGCACGTCGTCTCTGCCAACAAGGCCTTGCTGGGCCGTCATGTCGAGACGCTCGCCGAGAAGGCGCGCGCGTGTGGCGTGCAGATTAAATGCGAGGCCAGCTGCGGCGGCGGCATCCCCATCGTGAGCACGCTCGAGCACGACCTGGTGGGCAACAAGATCTCATCGCCGGCATTCTCAACGGCACCACCAACTATATCCTGTCGCGCATGGACGCCGAGGGCGCCGATTACGCCGACGTGCTTGCCGACGCGCAGGCCAAGGGCTATGCCGAGGCCGACCCGTCCGCCGACGTCGACGGCTTCGACGCCGCCAGCAAGACGGCGATCCTCGCCTCCATCGGCTTTGGCACCCGCGTGACCACCGACGATGTGTACCAGCAGGGTATCCGCACCATCGGCGCCGAGGACATCGCCCAGGCCCGCGAGCTCGGCTACACCATTAAGCTGCTCGGCATCGCCCGCAACACCGACGCCGGCGTCGACGTCCGCGTGCATCCCACGCTGATCCCTGCCGATCACATGCTCGCCAAGGTCAACGGCGCCATGAACGCTGTCTACGTCGTAGGCGACGCCGTGGGCGAGACCATGTTCTACGGTGCCGGC
>DBFCNY010000019.1:0-12651 GCA_048298285.1 Collinsella sp. | reverse complement strand
GACCAAGGCTCCGGCCAAGATGAGCACCTCCGAGAAGATCGACCGCGTGGTTACCAACCGTATCCTGGGCCTGCCGATCTTTGTGGTCATCATGTTCTGCGTGTACTACATCGCCGTTTCCACCCTGGGCGGTACGGTGACCGACTTCACCAACGACCAGCTCTTTGGCACCGACGGTTGGTATGTGCTCGGCCAGGGCCGCGACGCCTACGATGCGGCCGTCGAGGCTGCGGGCGACGATGCCGACTCGGTCGACCCGGCGCAGTACGGCCCCTATGTCCCGGGTATCACCACCGTGGTGCACGACGCCCTTGTGGCGGGCGGCACCGAGGACGGTGGCCTGGTCGATTCGCTGGTCTGCGACGGCATCGTCGGCGGTTTAGGTGCCATCTTTGGCTTTGTGCCGCAGATGTTCCTACTGTTCGTCATGCTGTCCTTCCTGGAGGACTGCGGTTACATGGCCCGCGTCGCCTTCATCATGGACCGCGTGTTCCGCCGCTTTGGTCTGTCCGGTAAGTCCTTCATCCCCATGCTCGTGTCCTCGGGCTGCGGCGTCCCCGGCGTCATGGCCACCAAGACCATCGAGAACGAGAAGGACCGCCGCATGACGGTCATGACTACCACGTTCATCCCCTGCGGCGCCAAGCTGCCGATCATTGCCCTGCTCATGGGTTCCATCATCGGTGATTCTTCCACTACCGCCGCGTGGATCAGCCCGCTGTTCTACTTCCTGGGCGTCTTTGCCGTCATCGCTTCGGGCCTCATGCTCAAGAAGACCAAGCTCTTCGCCGGCCGCCCGACCCCGTTTGTCATGGAGCTCCCGGCTTATCACTTCCCGGCGATCCGCTCTTGGGCGCTGCACGTGTGGGAGCGCTGCTGGGCCTTTATCAAGAAGGCCGGCACGGTCATCTTCGCGTCCACCGTCGTCGTTTGGTTCCTGTCCAACTTTGGTAGCTACAACGGTTCCTTTGGCTTCCTGCCTGCGATGGACGGCATCCCCGAGGAGTTTATGGACTACTCCGTGCTCGCTATGTTGGGCAACCTGGTTGCCTGGATCTTCGCCCCGCTCGGCTTTAGCACCTGGCAGGCTACCGCGCTGACCGTCTCTGGCCTTGTCGCTAAGGAGAACGTCGTCGCCACTGCCGGCTCGCTGCTGTCCGTTGCCGATGCCGGCGAGACCGATCCGAGCCTGTGGACCGCGTTCGCCGGCATGTTCCCGACCATGGGCGCTTGCGTTGCCTTTGGCGCGTTCAACCTGCTGTGCGCTCCGTGCTTTGCCGCCATGGGCACCATCCGCAACCAGATGGACTCCGGCAAATGGACCGCGATTGCCATTGGTTACGAGTGCGCCTTCGCTTGGGTCATCGGCCTGTTCATCAACCAGTTCTACAACCTGCTTGTCCTTGGGCAGTTTGGCTTCTGGACGGTTGTGGCTATCGTGCTGCTGGTCGCGATGCTCTTCCAGATTTTCCGTCCTATGCCCAAGTATGCTTGGACGGACGAGGACGAGACCAACACTGCTTCCGCTGCAGTTTCCGCCTAAGTCCGAATAAGGATCAACCCCTTTCCACGAGCCCGGGTGTCTCAGTGACACTCGGGCTTTTTGATGCAATGGGGGGGACAGATTGCTTTGCTCCAGAAGTAAGATGTGGCGTTTCCGCAGATAAAACTGACCAAATTAAACCTGTCCCTATTCGGTAGGTGGAGAATGGAGTAAAGTAAGTGATGGTTAACTAGAGGAGGCTTGCTATGGCACCTATCGATATTGTTGTACTGGCTGTTATCGGCGTTGCGTTTGTCGCGGTATGCGTGCGCGTCTACCGCAAGGGCACCTGCGCCGACTGCGCTCAGGGTGGCGTTTGCACGGGGCATTGCTCCAACAAAAAGACGTGCGCCGCACTTAAGGGCGTGGACAAAATCGCCGAAGACTTGGGTCGCGGTATTCATTAGTCGACCGGCGTTTGGGCATGTTTGACTGCGAATACGGCAGTTGCTGATAGGATAAGTACGTTAGCAACTGCCGCCGAGCGGCTCAAACGAAAGGAAGCCTGTATGGAGTCCTCTGCCTATCCGATGCTCTTTAGCCCGATCAAGGTCGGTACGACCGAGGTCAAGAACCGCGTCTTTATGCCGCCGGTATCCACCAACCTGGCCGATCATGGCTATGTGACCGATGACTTGGTCGATCATTACCGTGCCCGCGCCAAGGGCGGCGTGGGCCTCATCGTCACCGAGGTCGTGACGGTCGAGCCCACCTATACCTATCTGCCGGGTGATATGTGCTGCTACGACGACACGTTTATCCCCGGCTGGGAAAAGCTCGCCGCGGCCGTCCACGAGTATGGCTGCAAGATCATGCCGCAGCTCTTCCACCCCGCCTACATGGCCTTTAACATTCCGGGCACGCCGCGCCTGATCGCTCCGTCCTTTGTGGGTCCGTCCTATGCCCGCGAGGCGCCGCGCCCCATTACGGTGGATGAGATCCACGAGCTCACGCATCAGTTCGGTGACGCTGCCGTGCGTATGCAGAAGGCCGGTGTCGATGGCGTCGAGGTCCATGCGGCACACGCCCACGGCATGCTCGGCGGCTTTTTGACCCCGCTCTATAACAAGCGTACCGATGAGTACGGCGGCTCGCTCGACGCCCGTATGCGCTTCTTGCTCGAGGTTATCGCCGAGATTCGCGAGCGCTGCGGCAAGGACTTTATCATCGACGTTCGCATCTCGGGCGATGAGTACACCGATGGCGGTCTGACCCTCAACGACATGATCTACGTCTCGCGTCGCCTGGAGAAGGCCGGCGTCGACATGATTCATGTGTCAGGCGGCACCACCATTAAGCGCGGCTCCGCGATTCCCGCCGCCGGTACCCAGCAGGCCTCGCACGCTGCCTGCTCGCGCGAGATCAAAAAGCACGTGAACATTCCTGTTGCCACGGTCGGCCGCATTAACGAGGCATGGATTGCCGAGGAGCTGATCGAGGACGGCGCCGCCGACATCTGCATGATGGGCCGCGCCAATCTGTGCGATGCCGAGTTCTGCAACAAGGCCGCTGCCGGCAACGCCGATGACATCCGCCCCTGCATTGGCTGTCTGCGCTGCCTGAACGGCATTATGTTTGGCAAGCGCATCTCCTGCACCGTCAATCCGGACGTGGAGCGCGACGAGGCCGGCTACGAGCCTGCCGCTACGCCCAAGAACGTGCTGGTCGTGGGCGCTGGTCCCGCAGGTATGGAGGCGGCCTACATTGCTGCCAAGCGCGGGCACCACGTGGTGCTTGTGGACAAGCAGGACGAACCGGGCGGCGAGATGCGCATCGCGGCTGTTCCGCCGGCAAAGCAGGAGCTTACGCGCGTGATCAAGTATCAGTATCGCCGCCTGGCCGAAGCGGGCGTAACGTGCGTCTTTGGTACCGAGCTATCTGCTGAGGATATTCAGCGCGACTATGCCGGCTACGAGGTCGTTTTGGCCTACGGTGCCGAGCCTATCGCTCCGGCCTTTATGCAGGGCTTTAAGCAGGTCATGACGGCTGACGACCTGCTGGGCGGCAACGCCTTCCCGGGCAAGAAGATCGTCATCGTCGGCGGCGGTACCGTCGGCTGCGAGACTGCCGACTATCTGGCTCCGCTGGTCAACGACCTGTCGCCGGCCAATCGCGATGTCACCGTCATCGAGATGACCAAGACGCTCGCTGCCAACGAGGGCGGCGCCGGCCGCGCGGTGCTCATCACGCGCATGCTTTCCAAGGGCGTTCACGTGCTGACCGAGGCCAAGGTAACCGAGATTACCGAGGACACCATCAGCTACGAAAAAGATGGCGAGATCCACACTATCGCCGATGCCGATACGCTGGTGCTTGCCATGGGCTATCGTCCCAACACCAAGCTGGCCGACGACCTGGCCGCTGCCGGTGTTGCCACCCACGTGCTGGGCGACGCCCAGAAGTGCGGCAACATCCGCGATGCCATCGGCGATGGCTACAAGGTTGCCTGCGAGCTCTAGTCAACCCCTTGTTGCGTGGGGGCAGGTTACTTTGCACCAACTTGGCGCATGTAAACCTGGCCCCATTGACGAGGTTTCCGCCATCCCAGGGCGGCTACATGGAGTAGCGCCCGTGCGCATCGATTCCCTCTCATAGATGTGCGGCACAAAGAACCCCGAGCCCACACGAGCTCGGGGCCTTTTTCGTCTGGATTGGGGACGCATAGCCGGACGAAAGCGTGTTGCGTTTGGCGTAAAACCATACGAAAGTGCAATTTGCGTCTTATTTCCGAACGTAAAACAGACGAAAACCGTTTACGTCTGCTTTAAATCCGTACGAAAACGGTTTTCGTCTTGCAGGGCAGTTGCCGTTTCTACAGTTCAACTTCCAGTTCGGCTTTGTGTTCGCAGAGGTAGTCGCGCATGTAGGGGATGGCAAATGAGACCTTGCCGTACGAAGGAGCCTCGATAATCGATTCTCTTAACAGGCGGCTGCGGACGGAGCTCACCTGTTGAGGCGTTTTGTTTAGGGCATCGGCAACCATGCTGGTCGAGCTCGTCTGCCCCAAAGACGCCATGCTCAGCAGATAAGCGATGCACGTGGGCGGAATGCGCTGCAGCGCGGGCTCAATCACCATGGCGCAGAAGCGTTCGCGTGCCGTTGCAATGCCACGCTCGGCTTCTTCTTCTCCAATAATCGCTGTATGTGCGCGTCTTGCCAACTGCCATGCGTAGTATCCAACGAGTTGGATCATGAAAGGATAGCCTTGCGTTGCCTCGGCAAGTTGGCCGGCAATACCTGGCTGCAACTCCATGCCAGACGCTTCAATGGTTTCCTCGAGGGAGTACGACACTTCGGTTACTGCCACAGCCTTCAGATCAAAGGGGAGGGCACGGCGCAAAAACGTAAGTGTCTTTCCGTTGATGATGCTTTCAATCATCGAAGGCAGCCCAGCAAAAACAAAGGCGATATCAAGGTCTTCGCCGATAACCTGCTGAATCGCAATGGAGAGCGTTCGGACCTCATCGAGCTCTGCGTCTTGAACCTCGTCGAGAGTGATGAGCAGGCCATTTCCATTCTTGGATATTGTCTGTCTCATGGCGTCGCGTAGCGATGGGCCGATTCGCTCAATATCTATGCTGCCGATGGATATGCCAGCTACGGTGGGCTCAAATCTGGCGTGTTTGGCCTGGAATTTGGGCTGCAGCTGTTCGAGAATGCGCTGGCAAAGTCCCTCGGTTGCGACCTCTTTTATGACCGTCCAGCCATGGCTTTGCGCCAAACGTGAGCACTCGTCAAGGAGGACCGTCTTGCCCGTTCCACGGACGCCGGCTATGCGCATTAGGCGCCCCGGGGCACCAGGCCCGTTGACGAGGCCCTCATTGAATTCTTCGAGCACATCTTCGCGGCCGATAATCGTGGGAGGTGTTTTACCTGCTGTGGGCTTAAAAGGGTTTGTTTGCATGTGAGCCACCTTTGCTCAAGATATAGCAAGATATAGCAAAGTATAGCAAGATATAGCAAAGTATAGTGAGATATAGCAAAGTAAGCGCTACTTGCGGGTTTTGCGGTGGTGCTATTTTCCAAATGCCGCGCGGATAAAGCGCTGGGCGAACAACTTGTTGGCAACTCACGAGGGCTCGGGGTGCCAATTTGGGATGGAGTAGTGCTGTGCCACGAATAGGGCCTATCTACTACGTTTAAGCCGCAGGGGTCAACCATAGTCGGCTTTTTCGAAAATCGACAAGCTGTCTACCTGCGGTTTTGTTTTCACGGTTTTCGGTATGGTCGAGGCTATCCGTGTTAACGTAGTAGATAGGCCACTTTTGTGGCAAGGGGGCCGATCTGCGGGTCAGGGTAGCCAAAAGAACCCCGTCCCAAAAAGACTGATTGGGAGCTGGGGCGTGTCGATGCGATAGTATTACGTGGTGATATTCGACAAACCGTGAGCTTCATCCGAGGGCTTTATGGAACAACACCAGCATTATCAGAGCTTGCAAGATCAGGCGTACAACGCATTGCGCTCCAAGATTATCTATGCCGAGCTCAAGCCCGGCACGCGCCTTTCGGCGATTGGTCTGGAAAAGGAGACGGGAATCGGGCGCACGCCCATTCGCGAATCCTTTGTGCGCCTGCGTGAGCAGGAGCTGGTGGAAACGCGTCCCAAAAGCGGCACCTACGTCTCTAAGATCAGCATGGAACGCGCCGAAAACGCCTGCTTTTTGCGCGAGAAGCTCGAGAGAAGCGTGCTTATTAAATGCTGTTCGGCCGCCTCGCCCGAGCAAAAGCAGCGGCTTGAGCAGATTCTTACCGAGTCCGAGTCGCTCGACCATGGCGAAACGCGCCGTTTCTTTGACCTGGATAACCTGTTCCATGAGACATGTTTTGAAATTGCCGGTCGTCACATGTTGTGGGATTGGATGAAGAGCATCAACACGCATTTTGAGCGATACAACTGGTTGCGTATGGTGTCGCAGGATCTGGATTGGGAGCCGATTCGTCGGCAGCATCGCCGGATTCTCGAGGCCATTAAGAGGGGCGATACCGATGCGGCGAGTTATCTGGCAGAGACGCACTTGCACCTGATGCCCGAGGAGCAGGGCCCGGTTATCGCCTTGCATCCCGACTATTTTGAGCTGCCTAAAGACTCGTCTATCTAGCCCATCATCGCATCTGCTCGAGACGCAAAAAACGACGCTGCTCACCTACAGCGTTTTGCAAGCGAGATTTTTAAAAAAATGCCTAAAATGGCTCAGGCTGCCGACAATGGGGAAACGGGGTGCGCCATGGCGCAGATGAGAATCAAGGACATTGCCGCCGAGGCGGGCGTGAGCCCGGCCACGGTCTCGCGCTATCTCAACAACCGCCCCGGGCAGATGACCGAGGAAACCCGCGCTCGCATCGCGGCGGTTATCGAGCGCACCGGCTATCGCCCACGTGCTGCCGCGCGCAATCTGCGCAGCTCGCGCACCAACCTCATCGGTGTGATCCTGGCCGACATCGCCAACCCGTTCTCGAGCGCCATGCTCGAGGGCCTTTCCGCCAGTGCCGCCGCGCGCGGCTGCTCGCTCATGACGGCCATTAGCGGCAACGATCCCGCCAAGGAGGCCGAGTCGCTCACCAGACTTATCGATGCCGGCGTGGACGGCCTGGTCGTCAACACCTGCGGAGGCAACGACAAGGCGATCGCCGCGGCCGCGGGGCGCCTGCCCGTTGTGCTGCTCGACCGCGACGTTGCCGACGGCGGTGTCGATCTGGTGACATCTAACAACCGTGAGCTGGTCGCCGGCCTGGTAGACGCCTTGACCGCCGCTGGCAGCGAGCGCCTGTGCCTGCTCACCGAGGCGAGCGACGACAGCCCCGTGCGTCGCGAGCGCGCCGAGGCCTTTACCGACGAGCTGTCGCGACGCGGCCTTGCCGGCGAGGTTGTCACCTTGGCCGATGGCGGTGCCACGGGCGTTGGTCGCTTGGACGAGACCATCCGCGGCTATGCAGGCAAAAAGCTCGGCCTCATTGCCGTCAACGGCCTAGTTTTCCTGCGTCTGACCGAGGCGCTGGCGCAGCTTGGTCCCTCGCTGCCGGCGGGGCTCAAGATCGCGACGTTTGACGACTACCCTTGGAACCATGTGCTCTTTGGCGGCGTCACCACGGCCGCGCAGGATACCCTCACCATTGCCGAGCGCGTGGTCGAGCGCCTGTCCGAGCGCATCGACGTCGTTACCACCACCGTGGGCGAGGCCGCAAAGCTGGCGCCCAAACGCATCGAGATCCCCGGCCACATCGAACACCGCGCCTCGACCTCGCGCTAGTCTGTGTGATAATATATAGACAATGTCATACAGGAGGTATCCATGGCTGCGTCTGTGCTGAGTGTGCGAGTGGACTCGTCAATTAAAGACTCATTTGCCGAGCTGTGCGAAGAACTTGGCATGACTTCGTCTGTTGCGGTCAATATGTTTATGAGACAGATGCTGCGCGAGCGTTCGCTGCCGTTTGTTCCTTCACTTGGTAAAAGCTCTGCGAGCGAAAGCGCCGCGGCGGGCATTTTGGATACTGCCCAGATTGAGTCCGCCGTCTGCGAGGCGGCCAGCTCGATTCCCGCCATCAAAACCGTGATTCTTTTTGGTTCGTATGCCCGGGGCGAGGCGCATGTCGATAGTGATATTGACTTGCGTCTCGAAGTCGATCGCGAGCAGGGCTTTGGTCTTTTCGCGCTGTCGGCATTTGGCGAGGCGGTGCGCAAAGAAACCGGGAGGCAGGTTGATCTCGTCTCGAGCGACCATCTTGATGACGATCTTGCCGCGGTAATCGAGCGCGAAGGAGTGATCCTTTATGATCGCGCGTAAGTCAGACGGTCTCCGCGCCCAAGAGGTTTTGGAGGCCATCTCCGAAACGAACGAGCGCATCAAGGCTTTTGATATCACCGAGGACCAGTTTCTGCATGCGAATGACGTACGGACGAGGGCGTTGGCGGACTCCCTTTTGATGTGTGCGCTTAGGGTGACGGAAGAAGCGGGCAAATTGTCGGAACGCTCGCAGCGGCTTCATCCCGAAATCGAATGGCGTGGAATTGTCGGCATGAGAAATTATCTTGCGCATGATTACGGCAATGTCGACCGCTCGGTTGTTTGGGATGCGGTGACGATGGAGTTCCCCACGCTGGAACGAGCCTGTAGACAAATTGTCTCCGAATCTGAACGCTAGCCGCTCGTTCGCAACTGCCTGTTCGCGCACGTTTTTTGAGCGCTTGATACGCTTTAACCCTGCGGAAACATTTTTCTGCGATAGTATCTGCGATATAGACCAGTCGAAACCCGCCCGAAAGAAAGGGGAGCGACATGAACCAGCAGAACATCGATTACGTACTCCGCTCCGTAGAGCAGCGCGACATCCGCTTTGTGCGTCTGTGGTTTGTCGACATTCTCGGCCGCCTCAAGAACTTTGCCATTAGCCCCGAGGACCTCGAGGTCGCTTTTGAGGAGGGTATTGGCTTTGACGGCTCCGCCATCGAGGGCTTTGCTACGCCCGAGGAAGCCGACATGCTGGCGTTTCCCGATGCTTCGACCTTCCAGATTCTGCCGTGGCGCCCGAGCCACAACGGCGTCGCCCGTGTGTTCTGCGACGTGTGCACTCCCGATCGCAAGCCGTTTGCTGGCGACCCGCGCGATGCCCTGCGCCGCATGTTCCGCAAGGCCGAGAAGGCTGGCTATCTGCTCAACGTGGGCGCCGAGCTGGAGTATTACTACTTCCCCGACGAGCACACGCCCGAACCGCTCGACAACGTGGGCTACTTCGATCTTTCGGTAAGCGATGCCGCCCGCGACCTGCGCCGCAACACGGTCCTCACGCTCGAGAAGATGTCCGTACCCGTGGAGTACACCTTCCACGCCGCCGGCCGCTCGCAACACGGCATGAGCCTGCGCCACGCCGAGGCCCTGAGCATGTCCGACGCCATCACCACGGCCAAGCTCATCATTAAGCAGCAGGCTTACGAGAGCGGGTGCCACGCCTCCTTTATGCCCAAGCCGCTGGCGGGCGAGGACGGCAGCGCTATGTTCCTGTGCCAGTCGCTATTCGACCACGACGGCAACAACGTCTTTTGGGGCGAGGACGACGAGAAGTATCACCTCTCCGATATCGCCAAGCACTACATGGCCGGCATTCTGGCACACGCGCGCGAGATCAGCGCTATCACTAACCCCACGGTCAACTCGTACAAGCGCATCACCACGGGCGGCGATTCCGTGCCGCAGTACGCCACGTGGGGCCTGCGCAACCGCGCGAGCATGGTCCGCATTCCGGTCTACAAGCCCGGCAAGCAGCTGTCCACGCGCATCGAGCTTCGTAGCCCCGACCCCATGGCCAACCCGTACCTGGTCAACGCCGTCACGCTGGCGGCTGGTCTGGACGGCATCGAGCGCAAGCTGGAACTCCCGCCCGAGGCAACGGCCGAGACGCTCAAGCTTACCGACCGTCAGATGCTCGAGGCCGGCTACACGCCGCTGCCGCGCTCGCTCAAAGAGGCGCTCGACGTGTTTGAGGACTCGCAGTTTATGAAGGATGCCCTCGGCGAGCACATCCACAGCTTCTTCCTCAAAAAGAAGCGCGACGAGTGGCATAAGTTTGAGTCTACGATCACCGAGTGGGAGATCAAGCACTACCTGGCGAACTCCTAATCGCGCTGGCTTGTTCCAGTACGATTGAGCTCATTTCTTTGGAGGCCGATATGTCCGAAAAGAGTGCCCTGTTCATGGCGCGCACGACGCGCTTCCACGAGTTTGCCCGCAGCTTGACGACCACCCTGGGTGTCGAGGTGAGCCTGGCAACCCCCGATTCGCCGACTGCGGCGCACGACTTCGACCTGCTGATCCTCGATTCCGACGGCATCCGCAGCGACCGCATCGATCAGATTGCCAAGTGGCTTGACGATCGCGGCGGCGTCCCCATGCTGGTGATCGTCGACGACGAGGCGCTCGGCACCCTGCGCCTGCCGAATCACGCGCATGCCGACTTTGTATGTCCCACGGCGACGCCAAACGAGCTCAAGGCTCGCGCGCAGCGCCTGATGGGCGAGGAGGAGACCGTCACCGCCGACGATGTGCTCAATATCGATAACCTCGAGATCAACCTGGCTACCTACCAGGTGACGCTCGATGACGAGCCCATCGACCTGACGCTGATGGAGTACTCGCTGCTGAGCTTTTTGGCGACGCACCCCAACCGCGCCTACAGCCGCGAGGTGCTGCTGCACCGCGTGTGGGGCTTTGAGTACTGCGGCGGCACGCGCACCGTCGACGTGCACATTCGACGCATCCGCTCCAAGGTGGGCCCGCAGATCGCGGCACACATCACCACCGTCCGCGGCGTGGGCTATCTGTTTAAGGACTAGCAAGTAAATAGAGGAATGTGAGGGTACCGGAGATTTCTCCAGTACCCTTTTCTCGTTTAGGGCGAAAAGAAGACCTTTCACCGATTTAAAGTGGGTCAGTAAAAACAATATCAAACGTATAACTATCTCACGAATATCATTTAGTTACCGTATCTCCCTACTGCACGGATGGAGGAAGAAATGCGTTATTCGAGAAAGGTGATTGTCGGATTCATAGTATTGCTTGCCGCCCTGATGTCTCCAAGGTTGGTTTTTGGAGACGACGACTTGGTTCGTGTCACACCGCAAATAGCTGTGGAGCAAGCGCAAGCTTTCTTTGATGACGTATCGGATGAGCCGGTGACCGCTTGTGACCCAGTAAAAATGGTGAATTCCGATGGGGAATCAATCGGGTATATCGTTCGCGCGAAGCGGGATGACGTTAACTATGGCTACGTCGTATTTGATTCAGAGCGATCTTGGTGGATCAGCGAATACTGCTTGGCTCCGAACGCCCCTATGCCCATTGAGAATACAAGCGATGAAATAGCTCTTCTCGCATCCCAAGATGACATCGTTGCTTTGAAATTTGACGAGCTGTCTTTTGGTATTGCAGATCTGGATAATAACGTTGTTTTAGATGAGAAGGGATGCCGGTCAACAGCGGTGTTTTCTGTGGGAAATAGCCGCAGCGGATCTCCAGGCAGGTTCGAGGATGTTTTCGTATCGCCCAAAGACCTGTATAAGCAAGGATATGTCATTGACGCAAGTAAAACAATTTCAGGGATGATAACGCCTACACAATCAGAGGTTATTAAAGAAACGGGGACCTATGCTTGCGATGTGTCTGCAATGTTTGCGGTAAGCAGCCATTATGTAACGCTAAACCGGCTCAAATTGCCAGACTTATATCATGAGCTTTGGCAGTTATCGGGAACATCCGGCGATCCAAATAAGTCATTCGATCAAGCTACGGGCCTTTACTTTACCCAAGGAAGGACTCCATCTCCAAATGCTGCCCCGGCTATTAAGGAGTTCTGTGCTAGGCGCGGGAAAAGGCTTGAGACATCATTTGCTTGGTATCCATCTTGGGATTCTTTCAGGGCAACTGCAGATTCTGGAAATCTCAGTATTTTTTCTGGGACTCTCAGGTCAAGCCATGACGCTCATGCGATGGCTGTTGCGGGATATGTGGCTATGCATAATACATATTCAAATGATAAGAAATATATGCTTGTTGTCTGGGACGGTTGGTTCAATCAGCTGCGTTTTCTTCCATATGACACAACGATTTATATATCGCATGAAGGGACGTATTGTGGAGAGTGACGGCGAAGATGATAGAAAACGCATACGTAAAACGCTGGGGCTTCTTTGCGCATTTCTTGGGATATTGGTTGTCGCGGCCTATCAACCGAGCCCCTCGGTCGTTGGTGGAAAAGATGACGAACATATTTCAGTTGAAGTACAGACGCTGTCGGATATTCATAACGGGCAATTTGAGGCGCTTATGCCAAGTGGTTGCCGTAAGAAAATCGATATGCGCCGTAAGTCAAGTTCCGGATATGTCTCAGGGTTGAAAGCAGGTGATAAATGGATACTAGTTTTTGTAGAAGATAAGGAACTTGACGGGACTGTTCTGTATCCCCATTCAGCTGAGAAAGTCAAATAAAGTAGACAAGGGGAATGAAGAATGATTGATAGAAAGCAGTTTTTAGGTCTGATGGCAGGGGCTCCTATTTTGATGCGAGCTGGGATGGCAGAAGCCGTGGAGTTGCCGGACGCTCGGAAGCGATTGACG